>JAISHZ010000322.1 GCA_031262285.1 Lachnospiraceae bacterium
TGCATTGATAATAAAGAAAGGCTAGAATCAATATGACAAAAAATCGTTTGGGTGTATTTATCGTACATGATTTGCAGAGGACTTTAGATAGATCCACATTGTATTTTATGCAGGAACTAAAAAAGCAGCTGTCCGATCTTTGGATTCTATGTTGGATAGACGAAGGTGCCTTTCGATAAGGTGACGAGACAGTATAATCAATAGATGAAGACGGTATTGGGCGAATAAGGAGTTGGATACAGATGAACGAAATGCAAGATAGTATTTCTGCGAAAAAGAAAGTGGTATTTCTTCCATATAAGGCTTCCATGTGGGATTCTCTGGAAAGCGTATGGAAGCAGGCGGCGGCAAATTCAGCGATTGATGCGAAGGTAATTCCGATTCCATATTTTGACAAAAATCCGGATGGTTCGTTTCGGGAGATGCATTACGAGGGTGAACTGTTCCCGGACTATGTACCGATTATTCCATATCAATTGTATGACTTTGAAAAGAATCATCCGGATGAAATCTATATTCACAATCCGTATGATGAATGCAACACAGTGACCAGTGTACTCCCCGCTTTTTACTCAAAAAATCTAAAGCAATATACAGACAAACTGATTTACATCCCCTATTTTGTCCTTGGGGAGGTTGATTTTAATAATAGGAAAAATCTTGAAGAAATGGCACATTTTGCGCAGATTCCGGCAGTTATATTTGCGGATCAGGTGATCGTACAGTCTGAGAACATGAGAAAACTATACATTGAAAGTATGGTTATGATGGGTGGGGAAAAGATCCGCAATATCTTTGAAAAAAAGATTCTGGTTTCCGGTTCGCCTAAGGTTGAAAAAATAAGGAGCATGACCTTGGAAGACATACGCATTCCGGACACATGGAACAAATATTTATATAGAACGGATGGAAGTAAGAAAAAGGTGGTGCTGTACAATACGAGTATATCCGCGTTTCTTCAATATTCGGAGCAGATGCTGGACAAAATGGAGAGGGTATTTGAAAGATTTCAATCGTCTCAGAAGGATGAGGTCTTACTTTGGCGCCCGCATCCGCTTCTCAAAGAAACCATACGCTCCATGAGGCCGCAATTGTTAGAACGATATGAAACAGTAGTGGAAAAATATAAGCAGGATGATTTCGGGATATATGATGATACTGCGGACGTGGACAGGGCAATCCTGCTTGCCGATGTGTATTATGGAGATCTAAGCAGCCTCACCGTTTTGTGTGAAGCAGTCCAGAAACCAGTCATAATTCAGGCAATCGGACACCATGAAGATTTGCCGTGACGGAACTGAGTTCACAAAGAGGTTCAAGGAAGTCAGTTTCGTGATAGAATCCGTATATGCAAAAAGTTGGAGAAAAATAGATTGGGAAAAAGAATAGAACATGAGCCATGGAAGTAAGAGTACAACCGGAAAGATCGGTGCAAGGGAACAGAGTTCCTGCAAAATGTTATGGTGGTGCCAAGCGGGAAGTTTATTTTATCCTATCAGACATTGCCGGTCTATTTTGAAAAAGAGCAAATATATCAAGTAAATGTGGATGCCAGTGCGGACTTAGACATCTTTGCGCGCTATATCGCCCCGCCATTAGGAATTACGTATCGTTTTGTCGGAGAAGAGCCTTTTGATGAAGTGACGAGACAGTATAATCAGCAGATGAAGACAGTATTTGAAAAATAGGAATATATGAAGAAACACAAACAACTGCAAGCTTATTGGTAAGACGCACACAGGCTTCCGCCGCCGTGGCGGAAGCCTGTTCGTGATGGTGAAAGGTGCAGTGCAAACCTGTTATACCAAAACCTCGTTGCATAAGGCGTCGTTGATCGTGTCCATTTGTTCAACAGTAAAAAGGTTGTTTATGAATATAGACCCACTACCGATTCCAATTGCTCTCAAATTTTGGATCATTCTGACTATGGCATCGATCATACCCATAGGATACCCGACAGATTGATCTTGAAAGTCCATATTCGTTGATATTACAATACCCAAAGGATTGCATTTTTGCGCCACAGCCACAAAACCGTTGATGTTGGCTTCATCTAAGTTGTTCTCAAGAAAAATATACTTAAGAAGAACTCTCCGTTCCCCTTGCGCATACTTGATTAAGTTCTTGACGACCAAATCAAAGGCATCCGCTCCCTTGATTTCTCTATAGGTTTCAGGTGTGCCGGCATCAAGAGAGACATTCAAATAACTACCTGGGATTTGAATCAATTCAAACAGCTTTTGGTCGAATTGCAGACCATTGGTTAATACTCTAAGGGGTCTTTTGTTTTTCTCTAGCCAATCATAAATTAAATTTTTGTATTTATGATCTGTTATCTCCCCTGTTGCAAGACGAATACAAAAATTCGGATCCGCAATTCCCGAATGGAACATTTCTTCGGCAAGATTGACAAGCATTTGCATACTTCTTAGATCTTCTTCCTCGGAAGAGTGGTAATGGGTATGATGACAGTAGGAACAATGGAGCGGGCATTTCCAGTATGATATAGACATACTCAACATGGTGTATTGCGATCTGGATGGATAAAAGGACTCCTTATCCTCAAAGAGTATGCAGTCGTCACATTCCCCGGACGTCTCCATTTCGTTTTTTCTTTGCATAAAGCGCGTTAACGTACCGCGCACATCACATGGGTCGTATGTAACGCCTTTTGGCAGAGGTTTAGATGCGCCATTCTTTTTTCTGGCATAACAACAAGAGGTGATACCATCATACATAATATGCACTTCGCCACTGATTAATTTGGGGCAGCTCTTTTTATATACGAAATTCGGAGTTTTGATTCTTTCGGGAGGGATTCCTTGCCGAAGCAAATCCTCACGAACGTCTAGCAAAGAATCGTAAATTTGGGTCGTATAAATCTCATAATCCGGGTAGCGTTCCGTCGCTTGGGCAAGAGAGAGAACATCCACCCCGTTCGAGGAATCGGGGAAGCGCATGCCGTGCTTGCGT
>JAISHZ010000326.1 GCA_031262285.1 Lachnospiraceae bacterium
AGCGTTCTTTTATGACGACTGCTACTCCGTTTTGAATGCGAATCGCGTCAAACGCACACGCCGCTACACAACTACCATACCCCAAACAACCGTCGCTGCACTGTTTGGAACCGCCTCCCGGCACATATTGCATGATATTGCAGTCTTTGGGACCGTCATATCGGTATTTTACAGTCGTTTGATCCGCCTGCCCTGCGCAATGAACATACGCGACTTTGCGATGGGTCTTTTCAATTTGTTGACCAATCAACTCTGCTATTTGGGTCGCCACCGACTCTCCGCCGACCGGACACGCATCGGCTTTTGCCTCTCCCGCCGCGATGGCAGTCGCTAGTCCGCTGCATCCGGGGAAACCGCAGCCTCCGCAATTATTACCCGGTAAAGCGGTCAAAATCGCTTCTTCTATCGGGTTTTCCTCAACATGGAAAGCGATCCCCGCGATTCCCAAAAAGATTCCTATAAAAATACCGGTCGCCGCTAATACTGCTACCGCCGTCAAAATACTCATACAGGCTCCAATCTACGCAAGGGTGCGAAATGAGTTACTATAGCAAACCCGAAAAACCGCAAAATGCGATCGCCATCAGTCCGGCTGTGAGCAAGATATGTGGCATTCCTTTGAAGGGTTTGGGGATGTCGTTATGTTCCATTTTTTCTCTAAGTCCGGCTAGTATCACGATCGCGATAAGGAATCCTACGGAAGTTCCGAATCCGTTGACGATTCCTGTGATCAAACCATATTCTTTTTGCACATTGGTCAAAGCAACCCCTAAAACAGCGCAGTTGGTCGTAATCAACGGTAAATATACGCCCAGCGCTTTGTATAGAGAAGGGATCATCTTTCGTAAAAACATCTCGACAAACTGCACCAGTGCCGCTATGACTACGATAAAGACGATTGTCTGTAAATATGCTATCTCAAGCGGTACCAATATAAAACGGTAGATCACACCGGTTACAGCACTGGCGAGCGTGATGACAAACAGTACTGCCACCCCCATACCCACTGCTGTCTGTGTCTTTTTGGAGACTCCCAAAAAAGGACACAACCCCAGAAATTGGCTAAGCACCACATTGCTCACCAGAGAAGAACTCAAAAGCAACAATAGCAATTCTACGATCTGATTGGAATCATTCATCAAGATCCTTCTTTCCATTTTTTGCACAAGATGTGCAATTTCCGGCACATCCGGTTAACGCTTCGCAAGAATTCTCTCCTTTGGTACGATTCGCACTTTTTTGTTTCACAAAATTTTGGATCGCTGCTAACATGGCAAGGACAAAAAAAGCGCCAGGGGCGAGTACGAAGATACCGATCGGCGTAAAGACACGCGGCATCACCCGAATTGCAAACAATTCACCGGAACCAAGCACTTCTCTGAGCGCGCCGATACACAAAAGCGCAAGGGTAAATCCAAGCCCCATCCCCAATCCATCAAACAAAGATAAGAGTGGCTCATGCTGTGAGGCATACCCTTCCGCTCTGCCTAATAGAATACAGTTCACCACGATCAAAGGAATATACACACCCAAGGCATCATTTAGAGAAGGGAGGTACGCCTCCAGCAGTAATTGCAAAATAGTCACAAAAGAAGCAATAATGACGATAAATGCCGGGATTCTTACCTTATGTGGTATCACTTTTCGAAGCAAGGATATCAACAAGTTGCTCATCGCCAAGACCGCTGTCGTCGTTAATCCCATCCCGACACCGTTAAAAGCGGATGTCGTAACCGCTAATGTCGGGCACATCCCCAACATGAGGACGAATATAGGGTTTTCTTTGATGATCCCATGAAAAAGACGTTCGCTGATTTGACGCAAGATGGATGGTTTCGCAGTACTCATAAAGCTCTCCTTTGGGTTCGAATCGTCAATACAGTCGCTACTGCGCTCGCTATTGCGCTCTTCCGCTTAGAAAAGCCGTTACAGTCAACCCGGCATTCACCGCTTCCGTGATCGCCTGTGAAGTAATCGTCGCACCGCTGATCGCGTCTATATGCGTTTGCGGTACACTCCCCGCCTGTTCGTTCAATGTATACGAAGACGCATCTCCTTGAAATTGAGGAAGCAAGACCTCTTTCGCACGCATTCCCAACCCCGGCGTCTCCGCGATCGACAAAAGCGATATCCCACTTAACGTCCCGCTATCGGTTACCCCCAGCAACAGGGTAATGTCTGATTGGTATCCCGCTTTTGTGGTGACTTCTACAACATATCCATAAAAAGATTGATCCGACGCTAGTGCTTTCCATATTCTCCCGACGGATATCAGATCTTTCTCTATCGACTGTATCATGTCGTCGGGTAGCTCATAAGTCATACTTTCAAAGGTCGCCACGTTTGGAAAAACTTCTTGACATGCCTCAAAAACTGCCATTTCCTTTTGTTTGGCGATCGGATCCTTGGTCATGTCGTACACAACACCCAACACTAATCCCGCGATCAATGTAATGGCGAACAACACTCCCGCGTTTTTCATCATTTGTGGCACAGCGCCCTGTTGCTTCTTTTCCTCCGTGGAAATCGTTTCCATAGTTTTGTTCATCGACTCCCCTCCTTGGTGCCAAAGGCTTTGGGGCGTGTTATTTTTTCTATGATCGGGACAAGGAGATTGCCCAGAATAATCGCATAAGATACTCCTTCTGCTCCGGCTCCAAAGATTCTGAAAATGCCGGTCAAGATCCCCAAAAAGAGCCCGTACACATATTGCCCCTTTATCGTAATCGGTCTGGTGACATAATCGGTCGCCATAAAGAATGCTCCCAGTATCAGTCCACCACCGGCGAGCTGAGCCGTCAAATAAGGCCAAGAGAGACCCTGTCCCCCAAAAAGTACGACAAACACCGCAAAAGAAATCAAATAACTACCCGGAATACGCAGATCAATCACTCCGGTTAAGATCAAAAATACAGCACCGATCAAAAGAGCAATCACCGATGTCTCTCCGATGGTTCCCGCTTCAAACCCGGTGATCATCGACCACAAATCAACACTCTCTCCCGCTCGCAGCGCTGCTAAGGGCGTCGCACCGGTGATCGCATCCCCACCTGCTTGATAGGAAAAATCAGTCATCAGCGCCGGAAAAGAAATCAACAAAAAGCACCTGCCTGCCAATGCCGGATTCATAAAATTCTGCCCTAAGCCACCAAATAAAAGCTTCACAACCAAAATCGCAAAGAAACTACCGATCATCGGAATCCACCAAGGAACGCTTACCGGTAGATTGAGCGCTAGCAGCAACCCGGTTACCACACACGATAAATCTGTGACCGTTTGCCGTTTTCTGACCAAGCCAAATAACACTTCCGTGATCACAGCCGCCCCGACACTGATCAAAATAATCCATGCCGCACGCAACCCAAACTGATAGATGCCGACAAAAGTGGCGGGAAGGAGCGACAACACTACCGCTGCCATGATTCCCTCCGTAGAAACTTTTGATCTGATATGTGGATTTGACGACACTCTGTACTGTACGTCCAAATTCCCTCCTATCCGCTGCCTCTTTTCAAGGTAACAAAGCAGCCGACTTGATAAACTATTCACTTTAGAGTCTTTGCACTACCCTATATTCCCCTCGAATCACTTTTTCCGTTTGGCCAATTCGCTTTTTCTCATCGATTTAATCCACTGTGTCAAAGGTCTTTTCGCCGGGCAAATATAACTGCAACACCCACATTCACAACATTCCATCCCGAAAAGTGCATGAAACTGTTCTGCATCACCGTGTTGAGCGCAATCAGCCAATTTGCACGGCATGATCCTTCCCGGACAAACATCCAAACAACGACCACAATTGATACAAGGCTCCTCTACGGTCTCACTGACGACATCTTTTTCAAATGCCAACAACGCTGTTGCTGTTTTCGTAATCGGAATCTTCGTATCAAACATGGCAAATCCCATCATAGGTCCGCCGCAGATCATCTTTTGCGGCTCCTTACGAAATCCGCCGACAGCGTCAAGTAGATCTTGAAAGCTTGTCCCTATCGGTACCAAATAATTACCCGGGTTTGCGATCGCATCCCCGGTGACCGTGACCACTCGATCTGTCAATGGGCGACCTTCCGATACCGCTCGTCCGATCGCAGTCAAAGTATCCGCATTATGTACGATGCAACCCACATCAGCAGGCAAATGCGCGGAAGAAATCTTCCTACCCGTGACTGCATAGATCAATTGCCGCTCTGCTCCTTGCGGATATTTCGTCTTCACCGACTTCACCAGAATCCGCCTTTCACCACGCACAACTTTGCGCAAAGCCGCAATTCCCTCCGGTTTATTATCTTCCACAACAAGAAGCCCCATCGCCTTGTCAAATAACCGAAGTACCGTCCTTAACCCATTCACGATCCTTTCCGGTTCTTCTATCATCCGCCGATAATCGGAAGTGAGATACGGCTCACACTCTGCACAGTTCGCAATCACATATTCTATTTGGGCAGGTTCCTTAGGGGAAAGCTTCACTGCAGCCGGAAATCCGGCTCCCCCCATTCCCACAATACCCGCTTCACGCACAATCGCGCGAATTTCTTCTTTCGTCGTATTCTCTTGATATGTGCAAAATGTGGTCTCTTCATTCAAACCGTCATTTTCCACAATAATGCTTTTCACTAATTCTCCCGTTGCCACGCGACGATCTTCCAACCCTTTTACCATCCCCGAAACGGAAGCATGAATCGGTGCCGAAACAAACCCTTCCGCTTCCGCAATCTTCTGCCCGCGGAGAACCCGATCTCCCTTTTCGACAAGGGGCTTCGCCCGCGCACCTATATGCTGAGACAACGGATAAACCAGTTCTTTCCCCGCTTGCACAACTTTAATCGGTAGGTTCATCGTAATAGACTTTCCGTCATCCGGATGAATCCCTCCACGAAATGTTAACTTACGCATCCAACCCTCCCGATTTGTATCGGTTTCTTTCTATCACAAAGCAACTTTTCTTCACATAAAACATGACCCGAATACCTATCATTATACTACTATAGATGTGAAAATACTACCTCTTTTTTACGTAGCGCCGCTCATAAAGGAGACTATTCCCGCGTTCAACGCCCTACGTTTCAAAGGCAATGTATCCCGAACGAACTGCACAAATTTCGTAGAATTACGTTCCATAGCTTATCAATGCACAGAACCGCATAGAGCCGGGGGGAGTTTTGGGTGTTATACGTTCTGTGGAGATGTGACCAAGTGAAAATGTGCGCTTGCTTGTGCGCTCATTTTTGCTGTTCGGGCTCATCGGAACGCCCAGAGAGTCTAACACCCAAAACTCCCCCTGGCTCTGTGCGGTTCGTCCGGGATACACAGTCCTTAACGTAAAGGAGTGAACACGTGAATAATAACGTGTAAAAGCCCCCTCACAATAGAAAGGGGGCTCTGCGAATTGATTGCTATGTAGTGAACGAGGAGTCATCTATTCCATCGATACTACCGTGCTGATAATAATATTTTCCGCAGCAATTTGCGTCTTACGTTTTACAATATCTTCGATTTGCGCTCGTTGGACATCGGTCAGCGTAGCCGCATTGACGACTACATCCACTGTATTGTTGTTGATACTGACTACTACATCGTGAAATCCTTTGGCTTCCAGAAGGATTTCTGCCGCAGCTTCCATCTCTGCGATCTGTGTCATCCGTACCATGGCATCCACTGCTTCTTGCTTCTGAGCATCCGTAAGTCCGGCACTGTTGATGATTCCAAGAAGCGTCTCTCTATTCTTGGCGCGGGTCTGTTCTTTTAACAGCTTTGCCTCGGATAATACCTCAATCCCATCCGTAGAAGTAAAGACAGCTTCTCCCGGGATCTCCCCCTGCTCCGGCGTTGCTTCAAGCAGCTCGGTCCCGTCCGCAGTCAAGGGATCTTCCGGTGCGGGCGCCATACCCTCTGTTAAGTAATCCGGTGCGGCTACATCGCCGTCGTTATCCAAGCTTGTGATATCTGCGACTCCTTCCAACAGATCTTCCTCTGACAGATCCAGTAAACTATCCAAACCATCCGGAGCATTCGCAGTATTTTCGCCATCCGTGATAATATTCACAGAAGCAAGATCATCGGATGTTATGTTCTCCGTAATCGTACCGGGATCTACCGTAGTCTGCCCATCTGTAGTCAGATAGTCGTCATCCAAATTCGTTCCCGCAAATTGTAGATATCCCGCGATAGCAATCATTATCGCAAGAGCGGTAATCATGAGCTGATTCTTCTTTAATAAGTTTTTCACGACACTCTCCCTTTTCTAAGCGCTGTAAGCCATCAAAACAATCGATCAAATGTATCCTCGACAGACAGTGACTTTGACGCGCTTGTATCTTTGCTAGTTCATTCTATGAAACCCAACTATGAGATATGCTATTTCTCGTCTTCCATTTTCAGTACTTTTATTTTGTGTGCGCCTACGCCAAACAACACGTCAGCAGCCTCAATGATATCGGCATTGACAGATGCCTTACCCGCTCCTTGTGCCAGTATCAAAACACCCTCTACTTTTGGCGTATTGGTTTTGACGACAAAGGGGCTCGTTTGGTTATCCTGTGCATAAAGCACGGTATTGCTACCGAGTTCTTCAGAAGACAAGTTGCGTTGACCACCGGAGCTGTCCGTTTCTGTCGTATTGGAGGTGCTGCGGTCACTATCTTTATCGACCACCAATTCTTCCGACGATTGCAGGGTGATCATGACGACGACTTCTCCGATTCCGTCCATTTTTCGCAGCGTTTCTTCCAATTGTTCTTCTAAATATGCTTTATACGTCTGTGTATCCGGATAGGAAGAATCGTTCCGTGTATTTTGGGTGTTAGAGAGTAACCCATTTTCGGAGGTACCTTGACCGGACGGTACATTGGTGGTGGGATTGGAGTCCGATGATGTTCGATCCAACGGCCATGCGACGACCAGAAGGAGGACACCTAGCAGTACCACAACAATCAGATTTTCCTTTCGAAACCATTTTTGAAGTCCCTTCGACGCTACGAATTTTTTCCATTTCTCTCTCATCGGATTTGCTCCCTTCCCGTTGTCACCGTCACAGCGCATGGTGGTCGCTGCAGCGATTATTGCTCAGTTTTGTGTTGCAAGCTTTACTTCTACTTTGGGTACCGCTTCAATTGGTTGAATCGTTTG
>JAISHZ010000334.1 GCA_031262285.1 Lachnospiraceae bacterium
ACTTGTTAAACGGCGGAGATGTGAATAGTTTATGGACGAACGGATATGCATGCCTCAAAGAGCTAGATTATTGGATGAACGTGGGCAAAGACGATGTGTTCGTACAAAATTATGGACATGGTATTATTGCTAACGCACAAAATGTAAGGGTATTGGATTTCTGTCATTTGTTATCTGCGCAGGATATACAAGGGAAAAAACTTACTTACAACAAAGTCATCAGTAGTATGGCTGAGAATATCTTTGCTTACATAGCAGGAGAAGTAGGTGAGAAGTCAGGAGGCAACACTACCATGAAGTCTATGTATGACAATATGGATAATTATATGGTGAGAGCAAACAATACTGCGGCTTTTCCTGCGCACCATCGATATTTAGCAGTAGGTACCCATAAATTGGAGATCCCTTTCGAAGAAATATCCACATTATTGGGAGTCCGCTTGTTTGAACAGTTACAAAATACATTTTCTTTGGTTCCTACCAAAGAAACCTTTCAAGCTGACATGAGAGAACTACGATTGATCCCGGAGCAAGTAATTAACAATAGCTTGCAAGAAGGCATCCCTCATTCACCACTGGATGAAAACCCTAATTATCAGTATAATCAAATTTGGGGACATGGCAATAATTCACCAAAGAACAATCGTCCATACAAAGATATGGAAACTTGGATGAAACAATATCGTGCGGGGATCACGAGAAACGCTGCGAATTATGCACAAGAAAAGAATGGAACATTCCGCAACTTTGTAGACAACAAAATGCTAGAGATCGACAGAGGTCCAGTTTATCTGGCATTGCTCTTGTATTCCAATGGAAATGACAGTATCATTCCGACATTGACCAAGATGATAGACCGCTGTCATGATGAAGAAAATAGGTGCTTGAATGATAGGGAAAGGATGGAAAAAGAGTTACTTAGAGAATACAATGCAGGAGATGGAGTATTATTCTTCAATCATCAAAGAGCGATTAACTCTTATCTCAGCGCTTTAAACAATTGGGCGAAAAATGAAAATGGTTGTGAAGCGTATAAAGCACGAGCAAAAGCATTGAAAGAACTGCGAGACAATTATCTGCAGAAAATGTACGATGATGTGTTTTCTAAACTGGCGGATGTCTTACAAGCATTGCCAAGTATTTTCAAACAAAACCTCGACTATATTGAGATTATGCAAAAAGAAGCGTCCGAAGCGGGGTTACTAGATGATACACGCTTAGTGTGGCCATTAAAATTCGAAAAAGACAATAAGGTAGAATTTGATAAGTTACTGGATCAAGGTCGTAAAGGGTTTTTGAAAGAGTTAAGAGATAACATGAAAAGATGGATCGGGGTAGATCTGGATCAAATGAGGGTGAATGGTGGAGGATCCTCTACGGATATACCGGGTTTTCTTTCAGAATTTATTAGTGACGAATTTGGTGGATTGCTTCAGATCAATATGGAAGAATTTATGGAAGCAAAGTTGGGAGGAGGCTTAGGGTTAGATCTATATCTGCGTCAAGAATTTGAAAAACTCAAAAATAAATCATACCCAATGTTCTACATGAACGCTGCATTTAGCAAAAACACGGTATCTTCAGAATTTTCTTTAGTATCTGTACCTGACAATTGCTTGCATATCCAGTCAGAGGCGGAGAAACACTTTAAACATCAAGAAAATATTAATGTCAAGACGAGCCGCGAAAAGACGAGACTGTACCTAGTCAAAGTAGTGGCAGGGATTCCGTTGTACACTTATTACAATATGGAAAATGCGGAGAAAAAATATGAAGCTTCTATGGCGAGTGCAATTACACAAAAAGGTGCACATTTAAGACCGGAATGGAGGGACTGGATGCCATCTCCCCTTGTGGAGGGAGCATGGACAAAAGGGTTGCATCAGAATGACCGCGTAATGTCATTTAATCAAAAAGTAAGAATGGCTTTTGATTGCTGTTTGAAGAACGAGGTGATCAAGCCGGATAACGCAGATGCTCCGAATAAATACTACTTGTACGAAGCAGATGAATCACAGGATTACTTTTTACACTTAGATCTTACCAGTCAAGGACCTACATCGGTTTCTGATAAATTGCAGATGCTGGAGGATGAAAGAAACCGGTTATGGAATGGGACGCCGACAGAGCTAAATAATATGGGGAATTATAAAAATCTAGATGGGAAGCATTTGGCAGATAATGTATGCGAAGCTGTGTTGATACGTCCTAAACAATGCGAGCGTATCTTAAAACAAGCAGCTATTTTGCAATCCTATGAACAAAAGGTTCATGAAATCAGCAATCCTGTTTTCTATGCTGATGCTGTCTTGTGTGGGTTGATTCGGAAAGTAGATTTCTATATTGTATTAAAACGCTCAGTAGCTGACATGAGCTATAAAGTACTTTACGATTTGACAGAGGATAAATCCTTTGCTGAATATGAAGCGTACAAAAAATTCTGTGAATTGTTGGACGATGAGCGGCGAGACGACATCAAACAGTACCGCACAGAATTGTTCAAACGGTTTTATAGCAGTTCCGAAGAAAAAGAAGAAGCAAGAATACGGGCGCAGGAGGCATGCGACAAGATTAAGGAACAACTGAATATTTTGGAACAACGAATGGCGAAGACTCCAATCTCTTCTCGCAAACCGCTCCTTCTAATTAATGATTTTTACGAGACTGTGAATAAGACATTGGTACGGTATATGAAAGACTATATGAACTAATCACAGGAAGGAGATCATCCTATGCGCAGTAAGACTGAAGAAATCACGAAGAAAGTGGAAGACAGCAGATCAGCAAGCAATACCAATCACTTGACGACAGATCGTTTTGTGATCTTCCTTCTATACGGAAACGAAGAATATCATACGAAATACTTACTACAGAAGGTAAAAGAGATCATAGATAAACGCGAAGCGTGTGTGTTCCTTGAAATACCGAAATCTGCAAAGAAGGAAGATAGCGTGTCCAAGGTGCTTGCCGAGATTCAGAAAGCTTCTAATGAACATCTTGCTAGAGTAACGAATTATATTGATATCCAGATTTGCTCTCTCATTTTTGGTACCAAAGCAGATTGGATGACTTATGAGTCAACGACAGCAGCGATTGCTGAGGGATGTGTTAATAGGGCTTTGAATCTAGTGAATAAGCCATTTTTAATATTGGATACATGGGATGCTCATGCAGCAGAATGGCTTACACTAATCGGAGAGAACACCAAGGCGACCGTGAATGGTATCCCCTACAATTGTCGTTGTTGTGTATTGACCGATAAGGATGAAAATGCAAAAGGTGTCGCAGTGGAGCGACTGCTCACTACGGTTTTAATGATTGCTTTATTGCACGCAGAAGGGGGAGTGCGTGCGAGTATAGGGAATCAAATTGGGTATCGACCGCAGCAGCCACAAGATTTCTTTTATACTGCACAATCCGTATTTATCATCAATCCGTTGGTAATCCGTACATTTACGAGGATGCGCTTATTATTGGAAAAGCAGATGACCCCTGTTCCAGTACAATCTCGCAAGGCGATTTCTTTGGACTTTATCGGAGATATTATTCAACAAATTTATGAGAAATGTCCCAAAAAGAAAGAGGAAATTTCCTTACTCCCCCTGTATAGTGTGATGCCCGACCCCAATGGAAATGTCGATCTTTTAAAACGTCGACTTGAGAATTTTGCAGCTGATACCTATGTGAATGTGCTAAGCATTCATGAAGAAGAAAAGAAGCAGTTATTCAAACAAATAAGTGAAGGAATCGTAGCAGAATTGATTCGTACCGGTGGTGGAAGCCAAGACATTCAAGCTTTGAAAAACGATGCAGTAAAAATAGGTAATATCTGCAACCAGTATTCCAGAGCGGTGAGAATAGGAAGTCTGCCGGGGTATCCAAGCAGTAGCGGTCGAAGCAAGGAAGAGCGAGAGCTTTACGACGGATGCGCACGAGGATTGAGGAACAAACTACAACAAGAGGGGAAAACTCTTTTGGAAGAGTATTTTAGAAGTGATGAGTTCATTACTCTTTCGCAAAAAGTAGACGAAGCAAACATCAAACTCGGAGATATCAAGAAAGCCTTCCAAAGTGAAATTGACAGAAAAGAAGCGACAGAATTCTTTTTAAAGCTTAGCCCGGATCCGGATGATATTTGGATCGGCGGTTTTGATACGAAGGATTACGCAAAGAAACATGGAGATGCTTTTGCAAAGTTGGCGTTGGCAGATCAAGGAACGGAATCATCCTCGCGAGAACAAGATTTGGCAGATGAGTTGTTTACTTACGCGAGACTGATGACAGGAGGGAATGCCGATAAAATATATATGGACGAAATTTCTGTTTCTTGTCAAAATCAGAATACGAATACAGCGCAAGCGTTTGTACAGAAAATTGGGGATGCGTTATGTTTCCCGATAAGGCTGCAAGATGGGATACTTCGTGCACAAAGTGAAACTTATACTTGGGGGGATCAAAAAAACCATCTATATACGGCTTTGCAGAATCATCTAAAAAACAGTAAGATGAATAATAATTTTTTGAGTCAACAAACCGATGAACATTTTGTCGTCACAAGAATATCGAATGCTTTCAAACAAAACGATATAGTAGGAATCTTGCAGACTGATGGTGTGGCTAATTCCGCGCCAAAGCAGCAGGGAAGCGATAAATAAGAGCAGAGAGGAGTCAGATCATGTCAATCGTAGCGTTCGATG
>JAISHZ010000017.1 GCA_031262285.1 Lachnospiraceae bacterium
CGTAATTAAACGGCATTTGAGGCCTGGCACACGTTGTAATTAGAATCTCAGTTCTTCTAACTACTGACGTACAGACTCTTAATTCTCTAGCATTCAGCGCGTAGTTAGAAAAACACACAGGGAACTACAGTTAAGTAAATGACATTGCGCGGGTATAGTAGCGAAATATTTGGTAACATATGGTTTTACATTACCTTTTACTTTGAAACCGAAAGGTTATGACGACTCGTTTTTGTTCATATACTTGTATCGTTTCGATCAAGGATAGTAACATCATGCGCTCGGTTTTGTGCGGTTGTTCGGATTCACTCTGGAGATGCTTCCATGCGTTTCCTGTTTGTATCTTTTGATACGTTTCTTTTTGCCTTTCAATGATTTGATTGATCTCTTGAATCATTTGCGAATATATGCAGCGGAATTCATCGTAGTCCTCCTCTGTTAGTATTCCTGTTTCTCTATCTTCATGTAGTCCGTTGAATAAATGTTGTATTCGCTGCGCTTCCTCGTGCAGCAATCTCATTTCTTCTTTCATGTGCGACAGAAGCATAGTTTTCATTCTACTTCCTATTTTTTTCGCAGTAAATGCGCCGTGATTAAGATTCTCTTGCGTTTTTGAATTCCCTTGGTGATTGAGATTCTCTTGCGCTTCCGGATTCCCTTGATGGTTGAGATTCTCTTGCGTTTCCGGATTCTCTTGATAGTTGAGATTCTCTTGCGTTTCCGGATTCCTTTGGTGATTGAGATTCTCTTGCGTTTCCGGATTTCCTTGGCGTTTGATTTCTAATTGTATGCTTTGGAGGATCACATTCCACAATTCTTCTTGGTCGATTGTATGGCGTGTACAATCTTTGCTTCGATTGTGTTTGCCGCAAATAAAAGACATCTTTTCGCCGGAAGCAGCGTGCGTTTTCCTACAAATCATCGCATTGTTACAGTCGGCGCAAAATAGGAAACCGGAAAGGGGATGTGCTTCTGCCTTGCCTTTTCCTGCACGCATTCCTGCGCGTAGGAGTCGATCAACCACTGTATATTCCTCCTTCGTGATGATTGGGGTGTGTGTATTTTCACATCGTATCCAATCTGCCTGTGGTTTGCGAATCGACTTTTTTACTTTGTAGCTGAGCTTTTCTTCCTTTCCCTGTAGCAGGGTGCCTGTGTAAATTTCGTTTCGTAAGATTCGCTCTACGGCTACTGCCGTCCAATTGGATGCATCCGATAGCGCAAAGGTCGTCTGAAAATGTTCCCCATGGATACGTTTATAGTAAAATGGCGATAAAATTCCTGCTTCGTTTAAGCGAGACGCGATCACCGAAATGCTGCTTCCTTCCATTTTCCAGTAGTAAATCTGTCTGACAATCCAGGCAGCAAAAATATCCGGCAATAAGTGGTTCTTATCTGCCGGATCCTTTCGGTAACCATATACAGTAAATGCGCCAATGAATGCTCCATTTTCGCGTTTGATACGTTGATGACTTCTTACTTTTTGTGAAATATCGCGACAATATGCGTCGTTAACGAAGTTTTTGACCGGTAATACCAAAGATGTGTCATTTTGATCAGCACTGAGACTGTCGTAACAGTCTGTGACTGCGATAAAGCGAACACCTATTTGGGGATAAATCTTTTGCAGATATCGGCCTGCCTCAATGTAATCCCTGCCAAATCGTGACAAATCTTTGACAATGACACAATTCAATACACCGGCTTTGATATCTTCCATCATCTGCCGAAAACCCGGGCGTTCAAACGTGGTTCCGGAGTATCCGTCGTCTGTATAGATTTGAGCGATCTCCAAATCATTCCTGCGCCGAACAAACGCTTCGATCAGCTCCCTTTGTGAATGGATACTGTTGCTCTCATTTTTCCCCATACCATCTACATCTTCATCGTCTCTCGATAAGCGTAAGTAAGCCGCCGCTTGATAGGGAATCCCTTGATCACCTTGCAAATTGTCCCCTCTATACGCAGTAGGACGATGTGTTTCCACTTTTTCAAGTTGGAAAGAACTCGACCTTCGCGTAACAGCAATCTTTCTTACTTCTATCGTATGAACAGATCAAGTCGTCCTATCACCACGTATCTGTACCGATTGATGGCTCTTCTACACTTCGTCTGATTCTTCCTCATAATAAGCTTTGATCCGGATCGCTTGATTATGATCGCCAAAATCTTCTCCGAAAAGAGTGCAACCGCCGCAATTCGACGTATCTTTCGGGACTTCAAAGCGAAATGTAATGTATGTGTTGTAATTAATGTTTAAGTCTTGTATGGTAGTATCCGATATTTTGTTCGTGCCGTCGATAAAGCACCCTTCGGTATTGATAATCAGTGTTTTTAACATTCCATATTGATTCAAAAGCTCCGGCCACCATGAAGGGGATACATAGCCGCGCCGTGCACCATAATCTCCCGGACTGATCCACATACCCAACGGATGCCCATTAATGGAAAAATGAATATCGGAAGGATAGTCCTCATTCGTCTCCGGGCATTCCGATGAGATTTCAAAGGATACTTGAATCTCTGCCAATGTTTGACCCGGTTGTAAATGATTGGGTAGATTGTATTCCAGATATCCACTGGCAAACCACACGATCCCTGCGTTAAAGCGCTCCGGGAACGTGAATACTTTCGGATCATCCAACGACCCGATGATTTCTTTACTCGTCGCCAATCCGCAGGTCGGAGCGATACAGCTGCTCGTATAATATCCCACTCGAATGTCATCTGTATAGCAACTCTTTGCTTCTTTCACGGGTGCTAAATCAATCATCAAGCGATCATAGCGAGGACGAATAATTTTCATCGTTCCTCGTTTGCCGGAAGTCGTCCGTATCTTCACCAGACCTGCTTCCTGCAATTTGCTCACATGCATGGATATCGCGCCATTCGTTAGACCAAGCGCCTCCGCAAGGTCATTCATGCTCAGATGATTGTCTTTGTATATCATCTCCATAATTTTTAAGCGCATAGGGGTGCTGAGCGCTTTGAATACATTTTCTGCTTCTGAGATCGCGTTGAAATATAACATATCCTCTCCTTTGCGTTAAGCGTAACACGTATCTACGCTTTGCGATGTTCTTATTTGATTCCTCTTTACTTCAACCATTCATTAGAATCATTATAGCCATTACTAAACAAAAGTCAATGAAATGTAAGTGTTCGCCGATCTACGTGAAGGGCAGTGTACCCCGGACGAACCGCACAGAGCCGTGGGGAGTTTTGGGTGTTAGACTCTCTGTACGTTCCGATGAGCCCAGAACAGTGAAAATGCGCGCACAAGCAAGCGCTCATTTTCACTTGCTCTCATCTCCACAGAACGTAGAACACCCAAAACTCCCCACGGCTCTGTGCGGTTCTGTGCTTCGATAAGCTGTCAATTGTAGATCATAAAACAACTATGGCTCTCCGCTTCTGTGCTTCGATAAGTTGTCAATCGCAGATCATAAAACAACTATGGCTCTCCCGGTTCTGTGCTTCGATAAGTTGTCAATTGCAGATCATAAAATATCTATGACTCTCCCAGTTCTGTGTATTGATTCGTTTAACCGTAGATCGGCGAATGTTTGAATCGTAATTATTTGAAATGAAACTGCGGCACATCGTCTTTCGTCCATGTTACTTCCATCAGCATCGCGTGGCGGTTGGGATCATATAGGCTATCCCCTACGATTTCTTCATAGGGTCTTGCGTGATAGCAGCAAATATCGCGTCCTGTCTCATCTTTTACAAAGCTATTGTGACCGGGTCCGTAAATACCCAATTCGCGATCGGTTGTTAAGATCGGGTAACGTTCTTTTTTCCATGAGAGCGGATCCAATAGATCCTTTCCTTCTTGAGTCGAGAGCATACCCATGCAATAGCAAGCACCTGTAGCGGATGCTGAATATGTTAAGTAAATCTTTCCATTCCTTCGAATGACTGCCGGTCCTTCGTTGACCCAGAAATCGACTCGTTCCCAATCATAATCGGGGGTGGTCAGTAATACTTGCGCTGTCTTGAGCGTATAGGGGTTCTCCATTTGTGCGATATAAAGGTTTGAGATTCCTTTCCCGCCGCTCACTTTTTGTGCCCAGATATAATACCAGTCGTCGCCTTCTCGCAGGATCGTTGCATCTAGCGAAAAAGACGTAAACGAAAATTCATCGTCTTGTGCGGCGCGCATCATTCCTTTTTCTTCCCATGGATCTGTCATCGGATCTGTTCCTTGACACTCCAATACATATGGTCTGATCTTCCAGATATCGTCTCTCTCTCCCGCCGCAAAGTAGAGATACCACTTACCCATGACAAAATGGAGTTCCGGTGCCCAGATATGCTGACTCATCGGTCCCATCTCGTGCTTCGTCCAAACGGTGAGTTCCTCCGCCTGTGCAAGACCCATCAATGTCTCGCTCCGTCGCAGGATGATCCGGTCGTATGCCGGAACGGATGCCGTAAAATAGTACATTCCTCTCTCATCCTTACATACAAAAGGATCCGCCCGTTGCGGTATAAAAGGAGGAAAACCGTCCTGTTTCCTGTTATTTGTATCGCTCGTTGTTTCTCGTTCTCTCATCGATACTCCCATCTGCATAACCCATCTCTTATTACTAGGTTGCTACAATAAACGTTTTCAATTACCTTTCTGTTTACACTAAGAATTTTTGCAAAAATTACTGTGATTCAACGAATCAATAACATAAATTAATTTCATGATACTACTACAGGGGTTTGTATTTATCTGGACTTTATATAAAGCAATAATATATAAAAAGGCATATTCGTATATGTTATCACTGTTCATATGATACGATATTCGTCCAGATAATTCTAAATCGTTATACTACCATATTGGTCGCTAATCGTTTGCGATATGATAGGTGTCATTCGTGCGTTGACTTTACGTCTTTTCCTGTACGATATTTTTTCACAACTTCGCCCGGCAGATGACTCTGCCGGGCGTGGAAGGAGATACAAAAAGTATGAAATTGGTTTGTTCAATGTGTGATCCTATGAAACGTCTGCAGAAAGAAGTTCGATATAGCATCCTTCACCTGATAAGATCACATACATCGGTTCGCCGGCTGCGCAGTTCGTTGTAGATGCTACATCGTACGTATAGGTTACGCCATCCGCGCCCACGATCACGCCCGCGATCGCAATATCAGATCCGTTTCTGGTAAAGGTTAACGTCACATCTGCATCCATCATCATAGAGAGGAAAGCTGCCCAGTCGCCGCCCCAAGAACCAACGACCGAATCCGGCATTCCGCCTTCTTGCGGGAAAGCCCATCCGAAAGAGTCTGCGCGAAGCACACCATACTCGACGTAGCCCGGATAATTGTCCGCACTCGGAATCGCTTCAGCAGTTGTGGCAGTGTTTGTGAACACCAGAATATAGTTGTGATAATTTTGTAGTCCGCTACTGTAGTTGTTAAAATGTAAGGTTGTGGTGCCGCCATCTTTGATTTCATAGGCATCTGTAAAGGAAGACCAGTAACCTACATCACAAGTAGGTACACCAACCGTTGCGATTGCGTTTGCGTCGATCGTGGTAACCACTTGTGCAACCGGATCAACAACTACTGCTGCACCTTCCGGAGCAACGGATGCTACACTGCCATCGCCAAGAGCGTAAAGATCAGCCACCTGTGTGGAAGACAATGCTGCCGGGTATACATAGAAATCATCGACGAATCCTTTGAAGATGGTATCCCAATAATTGATACCAAAGTAGGTTTCAAATTTCTTGTCGCCAGGTTGCATGATATTGGGTGCTAATGTTGCGTCAAACGTATACTCAAAATATGTGTTGTTCGTGAAGTTTTCTTGTGAATCATATACCAGTTGACCATCTAAATAGTATTCAGCGCCAACTGTGGTCACACCTAAGCTGTTTGTCTGAACTTCTCCGGTACAAACCACTGCCACGTGAACCCATTCCTTCTTGCCATGAACTGCATCGTCAAAAGCGCCCATCCAAGGGAAGCATTCATCCCCATTCGCTGAATTGGAGGCTTCGTTGCGACTCCAAACTACTGGGAAGATATCCGCTCCGCCTGCACCCCAAGTTGACTTGGTAAAGTTCATCCATGTGACGTCATTGCCTGCTGCTGCAGCTTTGCCTATATCGTAGCCAATCTGCAATGTCGGACCATAATCAGAAAGTCTGTCTGCATTCATCCAAAACGCGATTGTATACGTATCGGTATTGGTTGCATCAAAACCCAGATCCAAGCCATAAGTACCGTCTAGGTAAATCGCTTGCCCTACAGGGCCTTCCGCATACAGGAACTCTGCATCCGTCGGTGCGATACCAAAGTTTGCGCCATCATTGTCGCCCTTGTCGTCGATACGTCCTGCTGCGGTGTAGCCTTCTGCCTCTCCATCAAAGGTGTAGTGTACACTCGGCTCTACGTCAGAGTCCGGTGTCGGTGTCGGATCGGGTGCTTGCGTGCCGGATTCTACTTGAGACTCCTGCGAAGAACCATCTGTTGCTGCATCCTTTCCACAAGCGGTCAGCGTGACTGCCACGAGTGCTGTTGCGCATAAAAGCGCCAAAATCTTCTTTCTCATCCATTACCTCCTCATTTTTAACATCTACTTCCCCAACTGTGTCAGGCGCGTTCATTCCTGTATACAAAACGCTCAGCTTCTCACTTTTCATACGACTTTCGAATCGAAAAGTGTAAACAAAACCTGCCTTTCACGATTTGGGGCACGAATCGCAGTTTCTTACCCGCGATTCGTACTTGCTTTATTGCAGAAGCGCCATAGTCATTGCGTCTTTGGCGCGTTGCAACCATTATTGATTCAATGCCACCAAACCCTCGTAATACGTAATATCTTCCTCTGAGAGCACATTGTAACCTGCAGGTCCGAAGTAATCGATCATTGCTTGACCAAAGTAATAATTGGCTTTGATGGTCGCTTCGTCCACATAGTCCGCTGCTTTGGCTGTTCCCTTATCTACCAAATCGTGAATGCCGATGCTGTTAAAATATTCATCACAGAAGTTCCAATAACCGGCGATCGATGTCCATCCGAAAGAAATCGGCTGCATACAGGATGCGAAGTAATCTCTCCACAATCCGACATGCTCATCATCCATTCCCTTGGTGTAGACTTGGATGTAACCTTCCCAAACTTCTTCATCTGTCGTAATCGGAGCAGGCATAACGTCATACTTGAGTGCCAGACCGGAAGCATTCGTCTTGGTCTCATCACTGTAGACTTCATTTCTGGTCTTCCAACCATCGATCCCAAATCCCATAAATTTGATCAATTCATACGCTTCTCTGGGATATTCGCAAGCAGTGGTCACACCGCCGTAATCAATCGTCGCGATGGAATGATGCTCTGCAGACGCGTCTGCTTCCGAAACAGCCGGAACGACATAAGGAACGATGTCAAGCCCATACTCTGCGTAAGCCGGTGTCGCCCAAGTACCCATGTAAGTCCAGTAAGCTTCTGTAAAGAGTGCCACGTGACCGGTCGTACCGCACCACCCTTCCCAATCTCCTGCCCAGTCTTCCATCTCCTGCGTTTCTGTTTGAGGAGCGATATAACCGCCAAGCTTTAAATCTGCAAATTCTTGCTCTCCAACCGCCCAAGCGCCCAAATTGAACTGCTCGCCGTTAAATCCAAACTCACCGATGACATCTTGACTGGAAGCGATTCCATAATAAGAATCCAAACGATTGTAGTAACCCATCCCGTAGTAAGCCATCCCATCAGGGGAATCTAAAACAGTACAATCTTTGATCAATTGAATCATCTCAGACCATGTCCAGTCCTGCTCGGGCACTGCCACATTCAAAGTCTTTAACACATTGCGGTCAATCAACATAATACCCGGGAAGAACTTCACCGGCACACCATAGCGACCATTCGTCTGGAAAGTACCCAAACCCGCAGTATTCACCGTAGAAGCAACCTTCTGCGTCTCCGGATCCGCGTTCCACATCGCCGATACATCCATTAACAACTGATTGGACAATGCGAAATCCGCATCCGAATACATGATCAAATCGGGGCAAGAACCTTCCGAAACCATAGCCAGCAAAGTGTCATTGTAAGTTGAAACATTCTCATACTTCACGGTTACTTTGATATTCGGATAAAGCTCCATAAAACGCTCCGCCAAATACTGAACCGTTTCATCTTGATCAAAATGGAAATAAGTCAGTTCAATATCCTTGTCCGTCAAATCAGTCGCCTTATTGTATGTAGTACCATTAATCACCGTCTCTTGCGTAACACCCATATTGGTGACATCTACTTCGGCACTACCACCGCCGCCCGCACTACCGCAGGCG
>JAISHZ010000107.1 GCA_031262285.1 Lachnospiraceae bacterium
TTGGCGAAAAGCGCCTCATGGGCGAAATCTCGGATGGAATAATTTAAGGACTTCGCGAAGGTTTCGATGAAACTACCGCAGCCGGAAGAACATGCTTCGTTTAACTGTACGCTGTCTACGGTTTGATTGCGGATGCGGATGCATTTCATGTCTTGCCCGCCAATATCTAGAATGCAGTCTACCTGTGGATTGAAGAAAGCGGCAGCGGTATAGTGCGCCACCGTCTCCACTTCTCCGTCGTCCAATAAAAAGGCAGATTTCATGAGCGCTTCCCCATAACCCGTGGAGCATGCGCGACAAATCTCTACATCATCGGGGAGTCTGGTATAGATTTCTTGTAACGAGCGCAGCGCTGTCTTTAATGGGCTACCATCGTTGTTGCTGTAGAATGAATATAAAAGCGAGCCATCCTCTCCCACCAAGGCGATCTTGGTTGTGGTAGAACCCGCGTCAATGCCTAAAAAGGTCTTGCCATGGTAAGTTTCCAGCTTGGCACAGGCGACTTTGTGATGACTGTGGCGTTCCACGAAAGCAGCGTAATCCTCTTTATCTTGAAACAGAGGTTCCTTACGCTCCACTTCAAACTCCATCTTAAAATCAACGGAAAGTTTATCTACCATTTCTTGCATGGAATTTACGGCGATCGATTTCGTAGCATTTGGCTTCGTTGTTTGGGAGTCCCCGCCAACGCCGCCAACGAGTGAATTTGATTCATTTGCAGACGCAATGGATTTCTTGGTGATGGGAGCGTTCAAGGAATCTTGAAAAGCTTCTTTTGCAAACAAAGCAGAGCCGATTGCTGCAAACAAATGCGAATGTTCCATTTAAATGGTATGATCTTCGTCTAATTTTAACGTTCGAATGAACGCGGTTTTTAATTCTGATAAGAAATGTAGCGGTCCACCTAAAAAAGCGACATGTCCGCGAATGGGTTTCCCGCAAGCCAACCCGCTAATCGTTTGGTTGACCACCGCCTGAAAAATAGACGCGGAAAGATCCTCTTTCGTCGCACCATCGTTTATGAGGGGCTGAATATCCGATTTGGCAAACACGCCGCAACGCGCGGCGATGGTATAGAGCGATTGATAGTGCTTGGCGTATTCGTTAAGCCCGGTCGCATCTGTCATTAATAGCGACGCCATCTGATCAATAAAAGAGCCGGTTCCGCCGGCGCAAATACCATTCATTCGCTGCTCGACATTACCGCCTTCAAAATAGATGATTTTGGCATCCTCTCCGCCAAGTTCAATGGCGACATCGGTTTGCGGTGCCAAACTACGTAATGCTGTCGCTACAGCAATGACTTCCTGTGTAAAAGGAACTTGTAAATGATTTGCTAAAGTTAATCCGCCCGAGCCTGTAATCATGACGCTCATTTGAATATTGCCCAGTGCTGCGTGCGCGGCATCTAGGAGCGAGCGTAGAGCCGCCCGAATATTTGCGTAATGACGTTCGTATTTCGAAAAAACGATGGTTTGTGCATCCTCTAGCACGACAATCTTGATCGTGGTCGATCCGATATCTATCCCTAAATGATACATTCTATCCAAAGCTTCTCCTATCTGGCAACCAAAGAAGTTGCACGGCGGTTATTTACTAATCTTTCGATATAGACATCCTATGTTGTTACATCACTATGCTAGAACAAAACAAAACGCCGAAAAATAGAGGTCGTCGGCATTCATCAAACGACATTATACGTCAGCGAACGCGAAAAATCAACGCACAAAATCTGTTATGGGTGTATATGGTAACATAATTGTTGTTCGTGGGTTAATTCTGCGCTATGATACGCCGTTTTCGTGAAGGACACGCGAAAATGTGAACAGTAACTATCTATCGACACAGAACTATAATACGATTCGGGATGATCTGTGCGGGCATGCTTTTTGTCGCCGTCTGGTAAATCACAACAAGATTTTGATTCGCTGGGCTGGCAGGGAAGATCTGATGATTCGTACCTAATATGATCGTGCCGCTATCCATGCGAATTTGTAACGTTCCATCTGTATTGATGAGCGATTGATTAAAGTATCCAACGTAAGTTTGCTTGTCATTTTGCTCTCGTACAATCACGGATGCCTTATATTGAGGTGGTTCGATGAGTTGTAGCGGAGCATTTTCGCGATAATAAAAACTACATTTCATGCCTTCCGCCAGCGTGATCGAATCAACGACATAAGTCGCTTGTGAAACTAGAAAATATATCGTCCTGCCATTCTCATCTTCTACCGTAAAAAACAACATACAGCCATTTACACGATTTTGATTTATAAAAGTTGGTTCAATCTTAACAATCGTACCGGTCATACAACCAAACGCGATTTGTTGATACAGATTTTGTGTCTGAGGAAGCATAAGGAACCTTCTTATACAATTTCGTTCTCTCAATTATATTCACTGGTTCCTATATAAGTTCCATTTGTTAAGCTTTGTTAAATGTCACCATAGTTTCACTTGTAATGGTCTTTCATTTCACGAACAATTTCAATTATCTGAAATCAGGTAATGATTCTGTCGAGGTTTTAGTAGTATTGATTCACGCATGGAAGTTTCTTTTGGTTAATTACAGCCCCACCCAATATACAATTGTTTTCATAAAACACGATCGCCTGCCCGGATGCCGCCCCCATGACTGGCTCCTCGAATGTGCATAAATATGAATCATCATCTTGCTTTGTAAGTGTCGCTTTTTGTGCGGTTGCATTATATCGAATCTTCGCCATTACGGTGGCGGGAAATGTAAATTGTTCGATAGACATCATGGTCAATTGTTCACAAGCTACCTTTGTCGTTTGAAGTTCTTCCTTCGTACCAACAAGAATCTCATGTGTGTCCGGATTGATATTCATGACATACACAGATTCTTTTTGAGACAATCCCAAACCCCTACGCTGTCCAATTGTATAATGAAAAATCCCTTTATGTACGCCTAGAATTTCACCTTTGGTATTCACGAAGTTTCCCAGAACGGCTTGTTTTGGAGCCATCTGCTTTTCCAAAAAAGTGCCGTAATCATTGTCCGGAACAAAACAAATCTCCTGACTATCCGGCTTATGAGCAATCGGTAAGCCTCGTGACGCTGCAATCCGGCGGACTTCCTCTTTTTCATAAGCACCTAACGGAAATAAAGTCTGTGAAAGTTGCGCTTGTGTCAAATTATATAAGGCATAACTCTGATCTTTTTTCAAATGATCCGATCGTTCTATCGCATATCGCCCATTTTCTAAGTGTTTGATTTTCGCATAATGTCCGGTAGCAATATAATCAGCGCCAATCTGCTTCGCACGCTCTAGCAATGCTTCCCACTTCACGTAACGGTTACAAGCGATACATGGATTGGGCGTTCTCCCTTGATGATATTCACGTATAAAATAATCAATGACATGTTCCTTGAAGTCATTACGAAAATTCATCACATAGTAGGGAATCTCAAGACACTGTGCCACTCTCCTAGCATCCTCCACGGCGCT
This sequence comes from Lachnospiraceae bacterium, assembly GCA_031262285.1. Next base: position 3,474 of record JAISHZ010000107.1, read on the forward strand.
CACCCCGCAACAGCCATTTGCCACACACGAGGGTTCCTCTTCTTGCCAAATCTGCATCGTCACGCCGATGACCTGATAACCCTGTTCCTTCAACAAATACGCCGCCACAGAACTATCCACGCCACCCGACATCCCTACCACTACCGTCTGCATTTTCGCCAACCTCTCAAAAGAAATTATAATCATTCACAACCAATGAACTATCATAAAAGTTGCATTTTTAATCGTTTTAGTATACGAAAGTTGTGGAACAAAATCAAGTGATAAACAGCGAATGTTGTTAACGCATGATAATTTCATACCTGAAAATTAACGCATTAAAATTGCAGACCCATGGGAAAGCTTGAGGTATGAGAAGCATGTTAAA
>JAISHZ010000117.1 GCA_031262285.1 Lachnospiraceae bacterium
AATCACAGGCATGGTCAATCCAATCGGAAAGGCGATGCCACTCCTCATTCTTGGTATCATTCGTAGAAGGAGTTGTATGTTTGTTAGAAATGACATCCAAGGATTCTGTGATGCATGAAAAAGAATGAGGGGTATTTCCTAATAGAAAGTAAGAAAGTTGACACAAAACCAGACTGTCTGCGTGCGTAAAAGCAAGTTCTTCGAAACTTCTGTTTCCATGCTCTTTTAAATATCGTATGATATTTCCCATTTTCAGATTCCTTTTTGTGTTGCGATTGTGATGTTAACTATCATCGCAATTAGGATTCCAAATATGTGAAAATTCATTCACTAAGAGGTAAGGTGGGCACTTCTCACCGTATGATTTGCCGATTAAGAGTCCCTTAAACAGAATCATTTCGGTAACTTTGGTTCATAGTCGACTGCTGGAGCAAGGTTTCTGCTATGAACAGATCTTCCGGCGTTGTGATTTTCATATTTCGGTAAGACGCATGTACCATTTTAACAGCCTTGCCCATTAACCGTTCTACAATCATCGCATCGTCTGTGATTTCAAAAGTTTCGGCGTTTGTTTGTTTCAGAAAAGTCTCTAATTTACCATACGCTTTTTGCAAAAGGGATGTCGCAAACACCTGCGGGGTTTGAATCATCCATAGACTGTTCCTGTTGGGTGTTTCTAGGGACAATCCGTTCACATCTGCGATTTTGATGGTATCTTGAGCCGGAACAGCGGCAGTCACCGCTCCATATTCTACTACTTCGTGATATAAAGTGTCTATTAAGTCCGTCTCTAAAAATGGGCGCGCACCATCGTGAATAAAAAGATACCCTTCGTCGTGTTCGATCGTACGTAAAGCTTCTCTCACGGAAAAGTAGCGTGTGGAGCCACCTTCCACAATCGCTCTCACCTTATGAAATCCATATGGTTTTATATATTCTTCTTGACAACGTTTCACATCTCCTTTGGCTACCACCAATATGATCTCATCAATCAGATCGGATTGGTTCATAGCATTCAAGGAATAGCACACAAGAGGTTCGCCTGCCAGCATCAAATATTGCTTTTTGGTGGTTGTTTTCATCCTCGTACCGCTGCCTGCAGCAAGCACGATTCCGATATTTTTGCTCGTTCTTTTCGCTGTCATTTCGTTCTTCATCCCAATGAAAGTCCCGGTACCGCGTTTAAAGTATCATCCGAAAACTTTCCCTTTTGATAGTTGTAATACGCTGCCGCACCGATCATCGCTGCATTGTCTGTGCAATATATCGGGGAGGGAATGGTCAACAGTATCCCTTTTTGTGCGCAAAGGGAAGACAATTCACGCCGAAGCGCGCTGTTTGCCGCTACGCCCCCCGCTAAGGCGATTTTGTCAAAGCCGTATTGCCGCGCTGCGCTGACGGCACGTACTGTAAGGACTTCCACCACTGCTTTTTGAAAAGAAGCGGCGATATCTGCTGTCGGAATCACACACGCTTCTCCCTCTTTCATGCGCAGGATATTCAAATGATTGAGTACAGAAGATTTTAATCCGCTGAAGCTAAAATCATAAGGAGCGCCTTCTATGACAGCTCGTGGGAATCGATGCGCGTCCGGATTCCCTTCCTTCGCGATTCGGTCGATTACAGGTCCTCCCGGGTAACCCAGTCCCAATGCGCGAGCGACTTTATCGAACGCTTCTCCGCAGGAGTCATCTCTGGTTCGCCCAAGAATCTCATACACCCCATACTCGCGCACAGCCACCAGATGGGTATGTCCACCGGAAACGACCAAACTCAAAAATGGGGGTTCCAATGTAGGATGTTCGATGTAATTCGCGCTGATATGTCCCTCAATATGATTCACCCCGATCAGAGGGTACCCCGTTGCAAAGGCAATTGCTTTTGCAACAGACACTCCTACCAACAAAGCACCCACCAGACCTGCTCCGTACGTCACGGCTATCGCGTCTACATCCTGTAATCGGATCTTCGCCTTGACAAGAGCTTCATCAATCACAGGAATCACATTCTCAATATGTTTTCTTGAAGCGATCTCCGGCACTACCCCGCCATAAAGGGTATGCAGATCAATCTGAGAGGAAATGACGTTGGATCGTACATCCCTTCCGTTTCGTACCACCGCTGCCGCTGTCTCATCGCAGGATGTTTCTATCGCTAAGATCGTGAGTTCTTCCATCTTGGTTTTCATCGTCATTGGCTTTCACATTCTATCTTTCTTTACGATTATTTTTGTTCCCAACCATAAATACGCCATTTTCCGGATGCATCCTTGCGTAGTAAGTAAAGGATCTGCGTCGGTTTGTTGACATCACCATCCTTTACCGTGTAACCACTAGACAAACGCGCAAATTGATATCCATCTTGCGTAAATTCCTCGGTGTTCACAGCGGAAGCAACCGTAAAATCAAAAATCATACGATCGAGATTTTGAAAATCCTCAACTTCTGTTAACAGTTTCTGAAAATGAACAGTCGGTTCGTTTGCCTCTTGAAGCTCCGAATCGTATAGTTGCCTTGCTTTCTCTGCCAAATCACGCAATTGTTCCTCTGTAGCTTCGTTCCCATATATACAATCCAATATTTCATTATAATAAGTCAAAACTGCTTTGGGTGTTGATGGATAGTCCAAATCAAGATCTTTACTGAGCGTGTAGTCTATTTGTGTGAACATCGTATCCTTGGGCGCTTTATTTTGATTCACCAAAAAAGCAAAGATCGACACGATAAAAATTGCACAGATTAGGACAATGATGATCACTGATTTACCGGATTTCTGCATACTTGCTTGTTACCTCCCTATCCGCACCTTTGGTGCTTTTTCATCAAGATTCTTCATCCGAAAACTTCAATTCTGCGCTTTGCCCATCCATCGCGATCACTGTATTGGGGAATATTTTCTTGATCATTTTCCCCTGCATTTGCGGTGCGACAAAAGAAGGACTGTAATGGGTCAGCCACAACTCTTTGGGACGGGCGCTCACCGCTGTATGCGCCGCCTCCACCATGGTCATATGCTTACGTTCCTTTGCTTTATCCAACATTGCTTGATCTGCGTACATCCCTTCTAAGATGAGCAAATCCACATCGGTCGCATAGTCAAGAATACTTTGCGTTGGCCTTGTATCAGTACTATATGTAACTTGTAATCCTTTTCGTTTTGGACCAAGCACCATATCCGGCGTAAAAGTCCTATCCTCAAAGGTAATGGTTTCTCCTTTTTGTAACTTATTCCAAAATTTCTGAGCGATTCCATTTTGGATTGCTTTCGTGGTGTCAAACAACCCTGCTCGTTCCACATTCATACGATATCCATAGCATACCACATTATGGTTCACCTTGAAAGCATCCAATGAAAAACCATCAAAAAAGAAGCGTTCGGTCGCTTCTGACAATTCCGTGAATCGAATTTCAAATGGTAATCCCGGCGCAATCACCCGTAGAGAATTGACTACTTTTTCTAACCCTTTGGGTCCAATCATCAATAGCGGCTCACTTCGTTGCGCATTTCCCATTGTCAACAGCATTCCGGGAAGTCCGGAGATGTGATCCGCATGGTAATGTGTAAAACAGATAATATCTATGGGATTCGGACTCCACCCTTTTTTGCGTAATGCGATTTGCGTTCCCTCTCCGCAATCAATCAAAATGCTGATTCCATGATAGCGAAGCATCAAAGATGTCAAGAAACGCCCGGGCAACGGCATCATCCCGCCGGTTCCCAGCAAGCATACATCCAACATATGACTCCCCTCTACGCGTTTGTACGCGCCTGTAATTTTTAGTTTGTGTATCTTTCGTTATTTTGTGGTGATCTATGTAGATACGCGTAACAATCGCGTATCATTATTGTTCCTTGTCGAATAGTTGTTATTCACACCAAAATACTACCCTTTGATACTTTGCTCCCGTCTGCGCGCCAATGGCGCGCATCTAAATCAAGGCGTTTGAAAGGTTCCTTTCTTTCAAACTTGCTCCCGTCTACGCGCCACTATATCAATTCAGTTTGCGTTGCAATCTCTGCCGGGAGTACCATTGAAGCCAACAATTGATCGTAACAGCTCTCACACAAATCAAATTTGTGTCTTGCTCCATCCTTGTCGCTAAAATACCCAAATCCAAAGTCTACGGTAAAACAACCTTCTTTAATTAACCCGCCTTCAACTTTCATGATTTTACCGCATTTGTTGCAGATTACCATGGTAAGCTTGCTGTTCGGTTCAACACTGAATTTACGCATCTTAACCCTCCACCTGCTTTATGCTCTCGCATCTTTCTCATATGCAGCCACCTATCAGATCGCGCCGCAAAAGTTACTTTATCATTATAACGCAATATTTGTTGTTTTTAGGTGGTAATTTGTGCACTTGATTCTATTATTTCGTTACCATTCGCGTCTTCTTAGCGAATTCGACATATCATCATGCAACTCACACCTAGGGCGTTCCAAACAATGGATCGCACAAAGGCACAGCTAAAAGAATCTGCAAAATTGCGACAGCGCAGAATACAAGCTGTGAATAGT
>JAISHZ010000131.1 GCA_031262285.1 Lachnospiraceae bacterium
GAACACTTCGCTATCATGATATTGAATATTTTTACATAACTCATACATTAAACGATATGATTATTGGATTCACCATCCCCAATATCAAACTGTATACTTCTCAAGTTCAAGCCGTACTCTTGTTCGTGGCTCTGAATGTCTTGATATTCGTGGTACTTCTGTTTGCGATCTCTCATCTGCTTCAAATCCATGTGATCCAAGGGATCACGTATGTGATCGGTAAAATAAGGAAAGTAGCTGACGGTGACTTGACCGTGAGGGTAGAACTAGATACCAACAGAGATTTTGCTGCTCTGAGCGAAGATCTCAACCGGATGATACGAAAAATCAAACAAAGTATGGACCATGTTCAAGAAAAAGTGGAAGAAAACGCGAAAATGCTACGAGTTCAGCAGCGGTTATACGAGGATATGACGGAGGCAAAGCGCTTCGCGGAAGAAGCCAACAACACCAAAAGCAAGTTCCTCGCCACTATGTCACACGAGATCCGCACACCCATGAATGCTATTCTGGGTATTTCTCATATGATCCTCACCAACCCGAACCTGCCTGACGAAATCACGGAAAGTATCAATAAGATTTACATTTCCGGGCATGGTCTGCTTGGAATTATCAACGATATTCTGGATTTGTCCAAGATTGAGAGCGGCAAACTCGAAATCATTGAAGTTGATTATGACCTGCCAAGTCTGATCAATGATTCTGCACAGTTAAATGTCGTTAGAATCAAAGAAAAGCCAATTCACTTCTTGCTAAACATTGATGAAAAGATACCGAGCCGATTATTCGGTGATGATCTTCGTTTGAAGCAAATCTTAAACAACCTTCTTTCCAACGCCATCAAGTACACCGATGCCGGAGAAGTGAAGCTGACTGTGACTTTTGAAGCGACTTCCGATGAAAATAGGATTATCTTGATTTTCAAAGTAGAAGATACCGGTCAAGGTATGAAAAAAGAAGATTGCGAGCGGTTGTTCTCCGAATACGCGCGCTTTAACAACGACGCTAACCGTAGCAATGAGGGAACCGGTCTGGGGTTGTCCATCACCAAGAAGTTGGCCGAACTGATGGACGGAAGTATCAGCGCACAAAGTGAATACGGAAAAGGAAGTATTTTTACCGTGTGTGTGAAACAGCGAGTAGCAAATCCGAGTATCATCGGTGCAGCGTTGGCACAGAAGCTCAACACCTTCCGTTACCGAAGTGTGATGAAAGATGAAAATTTAAATATTAACCACAGACCCATGCCCTATGGTAGCGTCTTAATCGTAGATGACGTGGAAACGAATCTTTTTGTAGCGGAGGGACTGCTTTCTCCATACAAGCTCAAAATTGAAAGTACAACAACTGGTGAAAATGCAATAGGATTGGTGAAAGCCGGAAAGTCATACGATATTATTTTCATGGATCATATGATGCCGGAGTTGGATGGAGTGGCGACTACAAAGATTTTGAGGTTGATGGGTTATCGTCGAACGATTATAGCGCTTACAGCCAACGCTATCTCCGGTAGTGCAAAAATGTTTTTGGAAAATGGATTTGATGGTTTTATTTCAAAACCGATTGATGTTGCGGAATTGGATGCTGCATTGAACAAATATATCAGAAAACCACATGAAGAGCAGCAAACATCGGAACCGTCGAGTTCTGTAGATATTGTGAATCCCGGCGATTTAGCGACTCCTGTTGATCCGGCGAATGCAAAGACCTCTTTTAAGCCAAACCTGTTGCTCAAAATCAAAAAAGCGTTTATCAATGATGCCACCAAGGCAATCCTTACCATTTCGGATGAAATCCAGAAAGGGATTCCATCCTGCGATCTCAAAACATTAATGATCACTTTTCATGGAATGAAATCCGCCGCTGCAAACATCAGAGAAGAGGAACTTTCCGAAGCGGCTAAGATATTGGAATTCGCAGCTAAGGAGCAGCGAGTGGAGGATGTGTTTACACATACAGAGGCATTTTTGATTCAATTAGAAGCAGTGATACAAAAGTGCAAAGAGGAAATACCTTCTGAGAAAAAACCGGAAGGTGATCTTCAGATGTTGCGAGAGGCTGCAATTCGTATAAAAAATGCTTGCGCTGACTATGACGCAGAAGCTGTCAAACCCATTTTGGAACAATTGGAACAATACGATTGGGGAGAGAAAGTGAAGACTTTGTTCGGAGAACTGTCGGAACACTTGCTACACTCGGACTTTGAAGAAGCGGAGCAGACTGCGGAAAGAATATCCAATTTCAGCAAGAGCATGTAAACAATCGAGATGATGCACGCCGTCAACGCACGCCACCAGTATGCAAAGGGAACAAGATCGAACAAATTTGGAGCGATATTCACCTGATAAGCCGTTCCATGATATACGTATCCTCGATACGATCATTCACAATCGTATAGTCACTTTCAATTTTACTACGTAGCCGCGAAATGATGGTCTTCATAGAGGTATCGCTTTTGGAATACTCTCGTTTCCAGACATTCTCACAAATATGTCTGGCGGAAATGGGTTTTCCCATGTTTTCAGCCAACAGTAGCAATACGGCAAATTCCTTGGGGGATAACAGAAGATCTTCCTCATGGAGGTAGGCACGACCTGCCAATATTTCCATTTTTAAACCATCCCAAGAAACTACCTTAGTGGCTCGATTTGCCCAACGCAATATCACTTTCAACCGTGCCAATAAAACATCAAAATCATAGGGTTTAATCAAATAATCATCGCCACCTGCCAACAGACCGCTCACAATGTCTTGATTGGTGGATAACCCGGTCAGCAGCAGTACAGGGATTTCCGAATACTGTCGCAACTGACGCAGGAAATCCAGACCACTGCCATCCGGAAGCATGATATCCAGTACAATGACGTCCGGTGTTCGCTCGTCCATACACGCTTTGGCTTGAGACAGTTGGAGTGCACACATCACATCATACCCTTCCAACCGCAACATCCGCTCATTGCCCCTAAGAATATTTACATTATCTTCTACTAACAGAATCAACTCATTCATTTCGGTAAACTCCCTCTGCGAATTGACCGCCATATGTTGACAAGGAAAAGTAAATGGATGTGCCGTCATTCACTTTACTTTCGACCCATATTCTACCACCGTGTGATTCGATGATGGTTTTACATAAGTATAAGCCTATCCCCGTTCCCCCGGTCGTAGTACCGCGTTCAAAAATATGAGGCAGTAGCGTGGGGTGTATCCCCGATCCGGTATCCGCAACCATCACTGTGATCTCTCCGACCGCTTTGCGTGCCTTTAAGGTGATTACACCGTTAGTCGTATGCTTTCCGGCGTTCGCTATGAGATTCGTGATCACCTGCGTTAGGAGATCTGCATTGCCAAATACTTTGAGATCTTCTTGAATGTCTGTATTCAAATGATTGCCGTTATGCTCAAGACTAATCCTTAGTGTTTCCGCACTAGATTCCAACAGTAACGACAGATCCACAGCCGTTTTGTCTGTTCCGTTGCTCATCGTAGAAAGGGTGAGCATCCCGCTCACCATACGAGACAGCCGCATGACCTCGCTCTGAGCAGAACCAAGCAATCCCTTTGTATCCGATTCCAATGCGGTAGTCCCCATTCTATCTAATAGCTTCGCGACCGTCTGAACATTTACGGAAATCACTGTCAGCGGAGTGCGCATTTCGTGGGACATATTGGCGAGGAATTCGTTCTTCGCTCTATTGGATTGATCCAAAAACGAATTTTGCTGTGCAAGCACTCTTTGTTGCTCATTGTACAAACGAAGATGTAGAAACAGACACACCCCCAGAACTAAACTCGCAGATGCAAACCCTACGATCGTATCGGTCAGTAGTTCAGGCTCTTCCTCAAAAGCCGTCACCGTATCCGGGTGATAATAGGCAAACAAACAGAGACCAATATACAGCAACAATTCCGCCACTGAAAAAATCACTGCCTTACGACCTTCCAACATAAAAACGGTAAATGCTGTGGCAAAAACAAAAAACGAAGGCATACCACTATGGTACCCCCCGGCCGTGAAAAACATTACAGGGAAAAACACAATAAAAACAGCAAGAATGGTGATCACATAACACAATTGATACCGTCCGGTCTTTTGGGAATACAACAAAAGAATAATGGACAAGACTGCCGACAAAAGATTAGCTAGAATATTAATCGGATGCACACCATTTGGTATAGAGATAATCACCACAAGTACGCCGGTGGTAAACCCACCCATAGCCAAAATATGAAACAATCGCACGCGCAAGTCAATGTTCGGTGCACAAAAGATATTGCCAATTCGTTTCAATAGACTATTATTCATCGAAAAAGCTCCCATCTGCGTTCTGTTTTTTCGCTCATCATCAGATCTCTTTCATCATATCATGGAGGTCGATTCTTAGCTACTCAAAAAAGGGATAGAAAACGTAGGTGGTAGTGTGATTGTTACCATTCACGGGCCGATCTACATTTCAAAGGCGGTGTATCCCGGACGAACCGAACAGAGGCGGGGGGAGTTTTGGGGGTTTGTCTCACTGGGCGGTCCGATGAGCCCAAGACATGGTGTCCTACTACACAGAAC
>JAISHZ010000150.1 GCA_031262285.1 Lachnospiraceae bacterium
AAAAAGGTATTGATCAAATCGATCATCGTCTCTTGTTTTAAAAATTTGGATCCATGCATTTCTCCCCAATTGCCCACGAAAATGCCTTGGGTCGTATAAATCGTATTGGCATTTTCCTCGATGATCGGACCAATCTGCCGAATATGTTCCTTCACTCGAGACAAAAAGGAAGGTTCTTTTTCGATCGCCTTGCCTACTTTGTCATATACCACTCGTAAAATCACTTCTTGTTTTTGAGAACGAAAAAATCGAAGAATCCTGCCGATGTTGGAAAGAGCCTCTTCACTGATCGGTAAATCCCGAAATTTGCCAATGTCGAGCTGCACAAAAGCTAACTGCTCTTGGGGATTCACACTCCAATGCAGTTCGCTCTCATCGATCGGTACTTCAGCCGCAAAAGAAAAGACTTGATACCATCCGCGTCCCGGGTTCGGTAATGACTCGTTACCCTCCGTATAAACGCCTTTCTCAAACGACCATCCCGTACTTCCCATGATCTTCCTCCGTAACAGTCTACACTTTTACTTCGATCTGTCGCCCGCTTCCACTATCCATTTTGAGTACTTTCACGCGAAAAATCGCTGCCAAAATACTAAAAAGCATCCGAAACATATATAAAATCGGTTTCAATCCGGAATGCATACTCACTCCGACTGTTCTTTGATACATCACGGCGGGGATTTCCCGTACTTGGTAACCCAATAACAACATTTCCAAAATACAATTCGCATCCGGATATTTGTCGTCAAAATGATTGTACTTGGAATAATAAGAAAAGGCTCGTTTGGATAGCCCCTGTAATCCGGTCGTCGGATCCGCAATATGTCGCTTGGTGGCCATCCGAATCAGGGTACGGAATAAGAAATACGCCACACGCTTTACAAGCGAAACCGGAAAATCACTGCTACCACTCATAAAGCGGCTCCCTAACACCACGTCCGGAAAACGTCCAAACTCATCTGCTTCAAATAAACTGTGGTAGATGCGAATCACATTGGAGACATCATGCTGTCCGTCCGCGTCCATTTGAATGACATAAGGGTAACCTTCTCGGATCGCGTATTTATATCCGACTTGGAGCGCGCTGCCATATCCCAAGTTAAAGATGTGGTTGACTACTGTATGACCACGTGCTACCACCACTTCACTCGTTTCATCAGAAGATGCATCATTGATCACCAACACATCTGCAAAAGACGCAATTTCGGGCTTTTCCAAAGCGTCCAAGACCTTGTTGATATTCTTTTCTTCATTATAAGCCGGTATCACGATCAATACTTTATTCTCAGTTTTCATTGAATCAGCTCCCTGTGCTCATCGACGAGTTTTTGTAGCTTATCCAAGTCCTCCCCATAATGGGTTTGCTTCTTCCCTGCTGCCGCACCCAACTGTGCGGCATATGCTTGATCGTCACATAGCTTTATGATCGCTTCGCGAATCGCTGTCGGCGTTAGCGGGCACAATATCCCATCGACACCATGACAAATCTGTTCTCTATTTCCACTGCAATCGGAAGCAATAATCGGTAGAGAAAAAAGCGCCGCTTCCTGAATTGCGATACTTTTTCCTTCGAATCGGGTACAGTGACAGTAAATATCCGCCTGTACATAATACGGATAAGGATTGTCTGTTGCTCCTAATAAGAAAAACACATCCGCTACGCCGGATTCTGCGATTTGCCTTTCCAGTTCTTTTCGTTTTTCCCCTTCTCCCAAGACATACCAACGAATCTGTCGACCGGACGCTTTCACCAGTGCCATTGCCTCAATCGCCACATCATACGCTTTTTGGTAGTTGAGTCTACCAACCGTCAGCAGACGAATCCCCGAAAAGGAATCCGTAAAACCTCCCGGTTCTTGGGAACGCCTTCGCATCGAATCCGTGTCAAGCATATTGTGAAAGACACTCGTCTTTTGCTCCATTTGGGGGTAAATATGACAAAAATGGGTCTTCACTTCATCGGAAACTGCGAAGATCGCATCCATCTGTTCATAACAATCTCGATCCATACGGGGTGTGTAGCCCGCTTGATCATAGGCGATATGCAAAAAAGCTGCTTTTTTCTTCGCTTTGACATGATCTGCAACATAATACGTGCTTCCACCTTCCAGATAGGCGACTGCCAAATCATAGGTCACAGGCAATCTTTTGGCTCCGTCACTGATCATTCGCCATAAAAGCTTATCCGTCTGAATCCGTTTCCTTCGAATCATTCCGCACAAGTGTAGGATCATGGGAAACAGATTTTTCCAAAAGCTCCCATGTGAGAGTGCAGCACGCAGAACACGCTTTTTCATCTGCTTGGCGCCCTGTGCGGACAACACAGACACCGAAGCATATCGATCATTTAACAGTCTTACACCGGGCGGTAACTTCGTGATCAGTTCGCCTTGCTCCATCAACACATACAAAGAGACGTCGTATTGATCGGGATCCAAACGAGACAAAAGTCCTATGAGCGCCACTTCTGCACCCGCGCGTCCCAATGTATTAATGACAAACAATACCTTTTTCTTTACTCCCACGCATGACCTTCCTTTTTGAAGTGATTGCGGCGAATACGCGCAATGATTAAGCGCTGTCCGGTAACCGATCGGTTTGAACATCCATAAGTTCCTTCAAATCGGAGCGGATTTTCGTGTTTTCTTGATTGAGTAGTGATACTTGCATCGCCAATTCATGATTGCGCATGATCAGTTTGGAAACGCTGATGCTCAGCAAAAGCGTACCCAATAACGCGAAGAATCCCAAACAATACAATCCAAAAAAAGTCGTCGGCGCGATGATATCCGCCCACGCGGAGAGACTGGGAACCGCTCCCACCAACATTAATTGGAGGGTAAATCCTGCCCATCCCAAACTGATATTCGCTACGAGACGCCTTCTGGAAAACTGATAAAATACCACGAGCAAAAAGATGAATCCGGTAATCGATACCGTCGCTCTCATTAGCACAACAGTCGTCATGTTACCCCTCCTTTGCGCTGCTACCTATGGCTTGGCGCTTTGATTCATATACCAACTGCGGCGGCATCTTGCCTCTACCTCTGGGAATTAACTGCCCTTGGCAAAAAATATGCCGATCCAGATTGCGTTCTACCCATCGTAGCCTTGTATAAGCAACCGCCCATGCGGCAGTAGAACCGATTACCAAACCCAATCCGTACCATATCTCCGGAAGCGTCCTCGCATAGCGACTACCGATCCATGTCACGAAGAAAAAGGTAAGTGACGTAAGCATAGAACCGGTCAAATCGTTGTAATAGTACAAAAAGATAATGGCGGCATACATGATAAATAAGATAAAATACCCTGCTGCCAAACATGGATAGATCTGCATGACCAAACCGGAAAATCCAAAGCCCGGAAGAATCACGACACAGAACAAGTACACCACTACTGAGATAATAAATTGTATGCGTACCAAGTTCATTAATTCCGCCGAAAGCTGCGCAAACATTCGCTCTTTGGCACTCTTAATGTCGGCTCCTCTCCCGCCGATGACCGCTTCGGAAAAGGCTCTGTATCTGACATGAAAATGCATTTCCACTCTGGTCAAAAAGATGACGCTCGACGTAATACTCGTCGCCATACCCAAAAACGTCGCCATATCGTAAGGCGGTGCATTCAAAAAACCACCGGCAACCCGCACTCCCAGAGAAGAATTCCAAAAAACAAAATTGTGAATATATAATCCAAAGATGTACATGGAATTGGTCACAATCAATTTATAATACTGCTTGAAGTACACCAATACTCTCTCATATTTATTATTGTATTCGCGAAAATAGGATTTGATTGTAGCTAATAGAATACTTCCGATGAAACACAACCCAATTGTCAAGGATAACAGCATACTATAGGTGACTTCCAAAGAACAAAAATGAACCAATATCAGAGAAAGGGTAAAGGTAAAAATCGCACCTGCTAAAAAATAAAGAGCGATTCTTTTGTAATCTTTACAGATTGAAAGATAGATCATGGAATAAAACACCAAGATCAACGCCATGAAGCCGCAATATCCGGTCACGATATATAACAGAGAGACTTGACCTTGTAAATAGATCCAAATACAAAATGGCACTCCCATGCACAAGCTTATCACAGTCTGCAGAAATAATCCAATGTAAAAGCATGGCATAATCGCCGCATAATCCTCCTCAAAAATCACATCGGATAAATAGCGCGAAAACACGGCATTTGTCGGTGCTGCCGCTATTAAGGAAAAAACAAACATATAAAGCGTGATACAGGAAAAAAGTTCCCTTTTCGCATATGGCTCTTGAACCAAACCCAATACTTGCCCCATCAGTAAAATTGTGGCTATGATCAACAACATCGGCGCAACGGTAATCGCAACGCCATAAGCCGATCCCAAGATATGAGTCGTAATGGTCTTTCTGGAAAAAATCTTATTCAGCGTGACGCCGATTCCTGCCATTTCATTCCTCTTTCTCTTTGCGTTTTTCTTTTCGGTTCTCTTTGCGGTTTTCTTTGCGTTTCTGTTTGCGTGTTTCTTTCCTCTCCGCTTGCGTGGGGGTAGGAACACCGATCATCCATTGAAGATTCGTCGGTTCCTCATAATCCATGAAATCAAGGTCATAATCATCTTCGTTCTTTACGTCAAAAGACAAGTCCCGTGAATAAGTTAATCTGGTATCGCCGCGATCAAGACGCTCATAATCTTCGCTCACCATCTCGGTTTCCGTTTCTTTTTTCCCTATTGTTGGTTCGAAATCAAACTCCTTCGTCTCATTACCCGGCGACACATAGACCAAATTCTCCAGATTTACGCGATCAGAATCACCCGTGATCAAGAAGTCTGAGGTATCCGACAAATCGTAGTCGGCATCATATTCCGCGTATTCATTGCGAAAATCATCATCCACGAAGACCACGCTTGACATTCCAAAGGTATCCATTCCTACTTCGAAGTCATGATAAATCTTGCGATAAAGTTTACGCATATGCTCGATTTGATACTTCGCCATCAGTCGCTTATAACCGTTCTCCCCCATTGAAAGACGCTGTGCTCCGTTTTCTGCCATCTGAACCATGGCAAGGGCGATTTCTTCCACATTCATAATGTGCGTCAAGATACCGGCTTCTCCAAAGTCGTCGGATTCCCCGTAGATCAATCCCCGACAGTTCCCCACGTCTGTGGCGATCACCGGTTTGTGTGCGGCATAACTTTCCAATATCGTCAACGGCTGCCCTTCACTGATGCTCGTCAATATGGTCACATCCATTCTGCCTAAATAATCAGCCACATTGATTCGTCCCGTAAACATCACGTCCGGTATTTTCATGATTTCGACCAAGTCAAAGCACTCCTGCGCGTATTCTTGATCTTCTTCCCACGGTCCCATGATCCACAATTTTAATCGGTTTTGCTTTTGTTTGGCAAATGCAAACGCTTGAATCATCGTCTTGACATCCTTAATCGGCGTCACACGAAGCACTGCTCCGATATTGACCATATGCTCTTCTTCAGGCGGTTTGCCGGGTAAATTGGCAAATCTGGCAGGATCAATCCCATTGGGGGTAATCATGGTTTTGTTCGCGGGACAACCCAATTCTATTTGCAATTCTCTGGCATGATCGTATAAACTTGTCACCAAATCCGCTTTGTTGTAAGCGAGCGTGGACATCTTGCGAAACTGATCGATCCAGATATTTTTGTATATCCCATTGACCCACTTGGCTTTGATCAGTTCTTCTTCTCGTTCACGCGTATAAATCCCATGTTCGGAGATCAAGACTTTGGCATTGTGTATCACCTTCGCCATTCCGACTAGGACTCCTGCGTAACCGGTCGCTACTGCATGGTAAAGATCCGCTTTGGGAACCCGCATTTTCATCGTCAAGAAAAGCGGCAGATAAATCGATCGCATGGTCCACAAGAAGTCCGAAAAAGCCACCTGTGAATACTGCGTTTTGTAGCATTCCTTTACCGCGTTTAAGAAATCTTCTCCCATCAGCAAATCATCTATCGAAATCGGCTTGCGCCAAAACATCCAAAACAAATCTTCCCAATTGACATCCTCATTGAGTAACAAGCCCGTTAAAGCTTTGTATTCATCCGGTTTCATCCTTGCTCTGCGATTTTTCTTCTTACCGCCGCCATACCAGTCAAAGTCGCTTAAATACAATTCATGTACTTCTGTCACATTCGATGGTAGCTCATAAACAAATTTACCACGCATATCGCGACTCGCTACGATAGTCATCAGGATAAATTCCACATCCGGAAAGATTTTAATTAAATTGTGTGCCCAACTCGAGACACCGCCGACAGCGTAAGGATAACACCCCTCCGCCACGAGACACACCCGCATACGTTGCTACCTCTCTTCGTAAAAGAAAACGCCCTTCTTTTCCTTAATATCAATCTCCACATGAGCTTGCGTCGCCGTAATCAGATAGACGCCCTCTTCCACTTGCACATAAGTCGCCCCATTGACATCTTTGATCGTTTCCTCATTTAAGCGGAGCAAAAAGTCCGCTTGTTCCGAAAAAGGAGCAATATCCAATATGATTT
>JAISHZ010000225.1 GCA_031262285.1 Lachnospiraceae bacterium
TTATACGTTCTGTGGAGATGAGACCAAGTGAAAATGAGCGCTTGCTAGTGCGCTCATTTTCACTGTCATGGGCTCATCGGATCGCACAGAGAGTCTAACACCCAAAACTCCCCTACGGCTCTGTGCGGTTCGTCCGGGACACACTGCCCTATAAACGTAAATCGGCGAACACGTGAATTATGAAACTACCGACAAGTAGCATCACCGGCCTTATCAAAAGCAGGATTGATGGCATAGAAATTTTTGCTGTTCAATTTATCCAAAGAAAGACGAAGTGCTTCCCCGAAACGCTGGTAATGTACGATTTCCCTTTCTCTTAGGAAACGAATCGGTGCCAATACATCCGGATCGGTAATTGTTCGCAGAATATTGTCATAAGTAGAGCGAGCTTTTTGCTCCGCAGCCATATCTTCATGCAAATCGGTGATCACGTCGCCTTTGACTTGAAATTCACAAGCGTTAAAAGGAATTCCACCAGCGGCCTGCGGCCATACCCCGACCGTATGATCGATATAATAAGGACCAAAGCCGCTTTTTTCAATTTCTTCGATACTCAGATTGCGAGTGAGTTGGTGAACGATGGCGCCGATCATTTCCAGATGTGCGAGTTCCTCCGTCCCGATATCCGTTAAGAGCCCTGCCACTTCGCGATAGGGCATAGAATATCGTTGCGAAAGATAACGCATACTAGCACCGATTTCACCGTCAGGTCCTCCATACTGAGAAATAATATACTGTGCCATCTTTGCATTGGGTTGCTTGATATTGATTGGAAATTGCAATCTCTTTTCATAACTCCACATACGCTTCAGGCTCCTTCCCACGGAAGCGGAGCTGAGCCCCATTTCCATTCTTGATTGCTCTCTTGCAGATCCTTGGATAGGGGATAGTATTTTTGCGCAAATTCGCTCATCATCTGGTTTTTAATTTTGGCATAATGATTAAAATAGTCCAATGCTTGAATATCGGTCGGATGGGTATCCAGATATTCGGTCAACTCCACTAAGACAAAATCCACTATGCCGATTTCTCGATACAACTGCTCTCGTTGATTCATGATGGGCATCTCCTTCCTGTGAAAGGCAAATTCAGTTCCGGGAAGATGGTACCAACTTTGTAGGCTTCGTCCAGATTGTCGTAGATCTTCCGGAAGCGTTGCCAAGGAACATAAGCCATCGCTACGGGATACTGATCCAAATATTCGGATTCCTTGCGCTCTTGCATATTGTTTCCTCCTTTTTTCGTCACTTGGTTGTGTTCTTATAGTAATTATGGTATGTTGAAACAGAGAGCAGTGTTACCCTTTTGAAAAAAGGACGATTCATGGGATAAGGAGCAAAAAAAGATGCATTGTTTCATATTAAAAAGGAGTGCTTGGTGAATACATTACAAATGATCAAGTTGGAGTTTGGGTTGCGTGTTACAAAATGTTGCACCTTGCCGCAATATCTGGGCAATACGATTCGCGGTGTACTGGGAAATGCAATGATAGAACGCTTTTGTGCTGCTGTGGCGGAAGAGAAAGCTGTATGCGAAGTATGCCCCTACAATGCGCAGGTTCCGATCTTATCCACGAAATGTATCTATGCTTCGTGCTTTAAATCGTTGTATCGAAGCGACCGATTTACAAGTGTCCCCAATCCTTTTGTGATCAATGTACCGCAGATACCGGATGTCCATTGCTGTGAAAAGAGGATCTATGCAAAAGGGGAGAATATTTATTTCTCTATCGTCCTCTTCGGGAAAGCGATTTCCTATGCGCAACAGATCGTTTCTTGTATGAAACAGATACCTGATATGGAATTTGGAGGAAATCGCGATTGCTTAGAACTCGTGCGAATCCCTAATCCGGATAAAAGCACCAACACGCAAGAGGAAGACAAAATGATTGCTTCTCTTGCGCAGGTGATTCGGTGGGAGGATCACCCTATTTCAGATGATTTCCCGGTGGAGGAGCTTGAGATCACTTTTCTTACTCCGGTACAGATCCTGCGTGAGCATAAACCGGTCTGCGAATTGACCTTTCCCGTCTTGATGGATTGTCTGTTTGCACGAATCGCTGCCATGATTGATATATACGCAGGAGGCGTATTTCAAGTTCCGTATGGGCTTTTGTATCGCAAGCCTTATATACAAGTCACGAAGGTGGGGGATACGTGGAAAAAGAAAGTGATTCGACAAGGCGCTAAGGAGTTTTCCGGTTATGTGGGGACGCTTCGCTTGCAAGGGGATTTGAGCGACTATTTACCATATCTGCAACTGGGAGAGTGGCTTCATGTGGGGAAATTGACGACCAGAGGCTTTGGGGAGTATCGGTTGCATCGATGAGCACCTATCCAAACTCCGGAAATACAACAACCCCGCAAGTGTAATGATCACTCCTGCGGGGTTGTTATATTAATGTCGGTTGTTTATTATAAATGATAATATGTCAAAAACATTATCTGAACAAATCACTATGAGTTCCGGTGCGTTCGAAAATGATTTCACCGGGTGTATTTTTATTGTATATTAATATCCAATTCGGTTCGATATGACAATCCCGTCGTCCGGCAAAGTTTCCACGCAGTGCATGATCTTGACAGGACGCAGGTAGTGGTTTCTCATCGATGAGAAGCTGCATTATATCATGAATCTTCACCATCGAAAGGTTTCTTGATTTGCAGATTTCAACGTCCTTTTTAAATTTGTTCGTTGATTTCGGTTTTAAACTCATATACCCAAACTCCTAAATATATCATCCGCATCTTTGTAGTCGATGAGGTTTTCACCATAGTCAGTTTCTGTGAAAACGCGTAATGTCTCATCGTTAGGGATGCGTACATCAAAGGGCAAACCTTTCAACAATACACACTGTTTCAAAAAAATCGTAATTGACTCGCTCATACTTAGACCAAGCATCTCGAAGATACTCTCAGCATTTTCTTTCAATTCATGATCTACACGCGCACGAATATAATCCGATTTCGCCATCAATATCACCTCCTTCCAGTTGTATTTCTATTGTGCCACACTAGTGCTAATATATCAACCATTATCAATCCATTAAAATGAACAAAACAAAATCTGTTACAATTGCATGGTTAGGTAAATTACCTCTTGCCGAATAGAGAAAAAGCTGTTAAAATCCCATCTTTGACACCAAAACAGCGAGGAAAGCTTAAAATAGAGGCTTTTCTCGCTGTTTTAAGTAGCCAAAAACGTAGCTATATATTATTACTTTTGCTTCGTTTT
>JAISHZ010000271.1 GCA_031262285.1 Lachnospiraceae bacterium
AACGCGTTAAATGGTTAGTGATTCATGTCACTAACCGACAGTGTAGTTAGTTTTGCGGACTATGTCAACTGGTATTTAATGGATTGCTAATGGCTAAGATGTGTGAATAGCAACTTCAAAAGTGCAAAATTGTGCAAATTGTAAAGAAAAAAGTTGGCAAAGACGTAATCTTGTGATAAAGTGTTATAAGAAATGAAGTTGATTTATGAGTGTGATAGTGAGGTGCGATCATGCAATCGTTGTATACGACGTTGAAGGTAAATAATGAAATTGAGTTGTGTGAAGTGGCTGGTGTGGAATGCAAAATCGCGATTGAAAAGGCGCTGTTGAATAAGCGAATCTCTTACTATATTCGTTGGCTTAGACCGTCTGTCTTTTTACGCAGGAAAAATGTCTGTATTATTTGCATCAACGACAATGTTCGTGAAGAAGCGGAAGCAGCAGTTCGTGCTGTATGCGATGAGACCGGTTATTCGGTACGTTTTTTGATGAAACGTTCTCGCGTGGATTATTTATAAACAAGTCAATAATTTATAGAATTTTTGTTGACAAGTCGAGAGCTGTTTGATAGAATTGTCTTCGGTTCGCTGCTGTGGCTCAGTCGGTAGAGCGTCGCATTGGTAGTGCGGAGGTCACGGGTCCGATTCCCGTCAGCAGCTTCATCATAAAACGTCGTATTTGCTAAAAGACTAGTAAATACGGCGTTTCTCTTTGCCTTATGTGATAACAAATTTCTATTATCACGCAATATATTTGATAGATATTCGACCAAACTCTTCCTAAATATGTTGAAATCTGATAAAATATGGACGTAGTTTTTGGTGGATTCAAGAGAGCAAAAAAATTCCAAAGTAGAAAGTATACGGAAATAGTTAGTCATACAACAATAGTATTTAAGCGGTTTATCATAATGGAATGTATGAGGAAAAACCGTAATGATTAAAATCCGTTGCCGAATCGTTTTTTATGCTTAGTGACGACATTCAAGACATAAAACTGTCCGAATCTTTAAATAGCGTAATGGCTCTATTTGTGGAGCAGATGAAAGGTTGCACCGACATCACAGATATCATTAAAAGTAGAGTCACCGAATGGATTGCCTCCCAGCCTTATATATTCAAGCTTTGTTTCGAAATATCCGGTGGGAAAGTGAGTGGTTTAAAAATCAATGGCGAACTCAATGGAATCCGGAATTAAGCTCATGATATCGTGATTGTACGTAAGCAAGAGGACGCTACATCCGGAGATATCGTGATCGCTTTAGTCAACGGTAACGACGTTACCTGCAGAGGCTTTTCAAGTATGCAGAAGGTATCAGATTGATGCCTGTTAATCCTTTATATGAACCGTTGTACATTACCAATCAAGAAATTATTGAACTACCAATACGAATTTTAGGTAAGTTATTGAAAATAGAAGAAAGTATACTTAACTTGATACCGCCGTTTCCAATTTGTCCTTAATACTGGTCTGTATAGGATGAAGAGGCGGAATATAAAAAAGTGTATTAGGATGTGCTTAGAATATGGGACATACTGCTTCGAGTATCACCGGCGAAGAAAACGCGACAAGAGAAGCCTAGAAACAACATAGACTATAAAAGGAGGGATACGATTGAATTTTGTTTATTCAAAGGCAGCGCAAAAAAGTATCAAGAGTATCAATGAGCCGAATAGAAGCCGAATAAAGTATGGTATAGAACATCTACCATTGGGTGATATTAAGAAAATACAGGGATATGATGATATGTTTAGACTACGAATAGGTGATTATAGAGTTTTATTTTACATCGATGATGAAACTTTCTTCATAGCAGAAATTCTTCCTCGTGGAACTGTATACAAGCGGATATAATCGAAAGGAGACTTTTATGGGAAAAGAAATGTTAGTAAGTTTACTTGATAACGTTGACGAAAAAGAATATGACACGCTTTATCGTGTACTCCTTAAGTTTGTGAAGTCCGTCCCTCCTCTTCCAGATGAAATTGACGCTTTCCAAAGAGCAAAAGAAGAAATTGCTCGCGGCGAGGTATTATCACACGAAGAGGTGTGGGCAGGGCAGTGAATGATATGAGCATGGTATAAAGGGTGAATCTTTTACAACTTTAAATAATCTTTGGGAAACGTCTAATCTTACTCAACCCGAGAAAGACGAAATACAATTTAAGATTGATCTTGTCGGCAAGATTATAGAAGCAAGAGAACAAAAAGGAATCTCACAAAAGAAATTGGCTGAAATGTCTGGCTAAAGCAACCAGTAATCGCTAAGCTTGAAGGGATGCAGGCGACACCGCAGATGGATACATTATTTAGAGTATTGAAACCTTTGGGATACACTCTTGCCATAATTCCTGATAATCACGATGCCGAATTAATGCAGAGATAATTTCATCCATCCGCCTTCTACGTTGATTGTATGTTGATAGAAATGGAGGATTAACTTGAATAAGCCTGTTTTAAGTACCAATTATACCATGAAAGATATTCATATGCTGCGTGAATGGAATTATGAACGTCGCAAAGATATGCCCCCGGATGAGTATTTAGCTGATATAGCGCGCGGTGCGGAGAAAGGACAGGAAATGATTGATCAGATTCGTCGTGAGAAATTCCCTAATCTCTTAGGTACGGAACGATATTAGTTTATGGAAATGAGAGAGACTTTGTATAGCAAAAGCGAAAAAGCTACATGAAAGAGTTTTGGAGCGATCGTATACGGTCGCGGTACCCAAGAGCGAAAGTATAGAAGTGCGTGTACCGACGAGCGATGAAATCACGGAACCTTTTGTTTGATAAACAGAACCATTGCAGGGAAATATACCCAAAGATAGATTGGGAAATGAAACGAAGATAGGAGTATTACGATGAATTTTACCGGAACATCGGATTATGTGGCTAGCGAGGAAATGATGGCTAGCGTAAATGTGGCGATTGCGTTGGGTAAGCCGCTGCTTATTAAGGGAGAACCGGGTACCGGTAAGACGATGTTGGCGCAATCTGTCGCCGAGGCGTTGGGGATGCGGCTGATTATATGGAATATTAAGTCCACGACCAAAGCGCAGGACGGTTTATACGAATATGACACAATCAAACGTCTATACGACAGTCAATTCGGAGTAGAAGGTGTCGATGATATTTCCAAATATATCAAATTGGGTAAGCTAGGAGAAGCTTTTGCCCAAGAAGAACAAGTGGTTTTATTAATCGATGAAATAGACAAAGCAGATCTGGAATTCCCTAATGATTTATTATGGGAACTGGATCAAATGGAATTTTATATCCAAGAAACGCGCTCCACGATCAAAGCGAAACATCGCCCTATCGTGATCATTACTTCCAATGCAGAAAAAGAGTTACCGGACGCGTTTTTACGCAGATGCATTTTTCATTATATTGCATTTCCGGATAAAGAATTGATGGAACAGATCGTACGGGTTCATTTTCCGCAAATAGAAGATCATTTGCTGACTTATACGATGAAAGCTTTTTGTGAAATCAGAGCGATCCGCGATATTCGCAAGAAGCCAAGTACCTCTGAATTGATTGATTGGATCTATGCACTACAAAGCGGCGGGATCCAGATTGCAGAGTTGAAAAGCAAACTGCCTTTTGTGGGGGTATTGATCAAAAAGGAAGAAGATCTTGCCTATCTTTAAGCATGAAGGGTACAATACTCACGTTCGTTGAATAGTCTTTTATGCTTTTCAATACACATCACTTTAACGACATAGAGATTGAATTGTTTTGAATCATACAGAAAGGCGCAATTAGATGTTTCAACGGTTTTTTGAGGCTCTGCGATCGAAAGGACTCAAAGAATCCATGAGCGAATGGCTGACACTGCAAGAAGCTTTGGATAAGGGGCTGTGTGGCAGTTCTTTGTCGCGGTTTTATGAGATCTCACGGATGATATTGGTGAAAAGTGAGACGGATTTTGATCGTTTTGATTTGGCGTTTGGAGAAACTTTTCGCTCGGCGAACGTAGAACCGGAAGTAGGAACGCAGATGCTTAGGTGGCTTGACAAATCTGATATGGAAGAATTGGCTCACGAAGAAGCGAGACATCATCTCAACCAAATGGAAGAAATACAGGTGGAGAAGGAAGATGTGGAGGAGAAATTCAAAAAACGCTTAAAAGATCAAGACAGTGAGCACAATGGTGGGAACTTTTGGATTGGAACCATGGGTAAAACCTCTTTTGGCAATATGGGCGGGAATGTCGGTGGGATACGAGTCGGAGGTAAAACCGGTTATCAATCTGCTTTTTCAGTGGTCGGAGCACGCAAATTTAAGGATTTTCGGGATGATCGCGTGTTGGATAATCGGCAATTTATGTTGGCTCTCCGCAAATTGAGGCAATTTTCCACGCAACCGGACATACCCGAATCAGAGTTGGATATGGACAAAACGATCGACAAAACCTGCAAACAAGGCGGCTATTTACGTATTGTCATGAAAAAACCGCGGAAAAATACGGTGAAGCTACTCTTATTGATGGACAGTGGCGGAACCATGATACCTTACAGCCGGTTGTTGAATGAGATTTTTCAAGCTATTCACAAATCGAACCATTACAAAGATGTCAAGACATACTATTTTCATAATTGTGTATATAGTAAACTCTACAAAACGCCGGAGTGTGAGAATACGGATTGGGTAGATACGACATGGTTGTTACGCAATACGGATTCGGATTATAAAGTGATTTTGGTGGGGGATGCCGCTATGGCCCCGGAAGAATTGTATTCCGATTCGGGGAATTATCGAGGTCCGAATGGTGGATTATCGGGATTTGAATGGTTGAAGTTAATAAAAAAGCAGTACAAGAAATGCGTGTGGCTCAATCCCAAGATGGCTCAAGGGGACGCGCCATGGCGGGAAGCAGAAACAGCGATTAAGGAAATTTTTCCAATGTATAAACTTACCGTTGACGGACTTTCACGAGCTATGATAAAACTGATGAAGCGATAAAAAAAGGAAAAGTACGATCCGTCCGGGATACACTTTCTTTGAAACGTAGATCAATGAATGCGTGAATCATAACGATAGAACACAAAAAGATACAATACATGAAATGACGCGACTTGCGTAGACAGGAGCAAAGATGACGGTATTTGAAGAATTAAAAGCGAGAGGATTGTTAGCGCAGTTAACAGATGAAGAAAAGATCAAAGATTTGGTGGACAGTGGAAAGGCAACGTTTTATATAGGATTTGATCCGACAGCGGATAGTTTACACGTGGGGCATTTTATGGCATTGTGTCTTATGAAACGCTTGCAAATGGCGGGGAATAAGCCGATTGCATTGTTGGGCGGCGCGACGGCTATGATCGGCGACCCTAGCGGGAGAACGGATATGCGGACGATGATGACCAATGAGATCATCGCACACAATGTAGCATGCTTTGAGAAACAAATGAGTCGGTTTATTGACTTTTCGGATGGGAAAGCATTGTTGGTCAACAATTCCGATTGGCTGCTGTCATTGAATTATCTGGAACTCCTGCGTGAAGTAGGTGTTCATTTTAGCGTGAATCGGATGTTGACGGCTGAATGTTATAAACAGAGAATGGAAAAAGGGTTGAGCTTTTTGGAGTTCAACTATATGATCATGCAAAGCTATGACTTTTTGGAATTGTATCAAAAATACGGATGTCAAATGCAATTTGGCGGAGATGATCAATGGAGCAATATGCTGGGTGGTACAGAATTGATTCGGCGTAAACTCGGTAAGGATGCCTATGCGATGACGATCACCTTGCTGCTAAATTCTGAAGGCAAAAAAATGGGAAAGACACAAAAAGGAGCGGTTTGGTTGGATCCCAATAAAACCTCACCATTTGAATTCTTTCAATACTGGAGAAACGTACAGGATGGGGATGTCTTGAAATGTCTGCGAATGCTGACGTTCTTACCCTTAGAACAAATAGAGGAAATGGATGCATGGGAAGGCGCCAAGCTCAATGAAGCCAAAGAGATACTGGCATATGAGTTAACCGAACTGGTACATGGTACAGAGGAAGCAGAGAAAGCAAGACAAGGTGCCAGAGCACTATTTTCGACAGGAACAGCTGACCAAATGCCGATCTGGCAGATTGGGGAAGCGGATTTTAAGGACGATCAAGTCGATATCTTGGATTTGTTGGCCAAATCGGGACTTACCGCATCGCGATCCGAAGCAAGACGTGCCGTAGAACAAGGGGGCGTATCCGTCAACGGCGAAAAAGTAACAGATCCGAAACAAACCTTTTCTGCTGTCTCCTTTGAGGAGGATGGACTGATTGTAAAACGCGGAAAGAAAAACTTCCGGAAGATTGTGCAATCGGTATGAGTGTGACTATGCGGGATACCACCTATAACAGGTAACAACAGATCATCTTTTTTAACAAAACGATATTTTCGGTATGAATAAAACCTCCTTCGCATATATATATAACAGTATAAGCAGGAGGTTTTGTTATGGAGAATTACGCCGCAAATACCTATGATCTCTATCATGATATACAGGCCAGAACGGGCGGAGAGATCTACATAGGCGTACTTGGGCCGGTTCGAACCGGGAAGTCAACTTTTATTAAAAGATTTATGGATGTCATGGTTTTGCCTTATATGGAGAATGAACATGACAGAGTTCGAGCACAGGATGAACTGCCGCAAAGCGCCGGAGGAAAGACGATCACCACTACGGAACCGAAATTCATTCCCAAAGAGGCTGCCAAAATTAACTTGAGCGACGACATCAATGTTGCTGTGCGGTTGATCGACTGTGTAGGATATATGGTAGACGGCGCTGCGGGTCACATGGAAGAAAACGAAGAACGGATGGTGAAGACACCGTGGTTTGAGTATGAGATTCCGTTTACGCAGGCAGCGGAAATCGGAACCGACAAAGTCATGAACGATCATTCGACCATCGGGTTGGTCATCACCACAGACGGAAGTTTTGGTGATATTCCAAGGAACAGCTTTGTCGGCGCGGAAGATAAGACCATCACAGCGCTAAAGAAATTACATAAACCTTTTTTGGTGTTATTAAACAGTCAACGTCCTTTCTCCGAAGAAACGAGAAAACTCGCTGATGAAATTGCTGAGAAATATGATGTTGCAGTACTCCCCGTTAACTGTGAACAACTCAAAAAAGAAGATATTCATATGATTTTGGAAAATATCTTGTACGAATTCCCTATTTCCGTCATGGAATTCTATATGCCCAAGTGGGTAGAAATGCTGCCTTCCGACAATCGGATGAAACAAGATATGATCGCCAAAGTCAAAGATACTATGAAGGAATTCAATACAGTAAGAGACGCGATTGACAAACCGCTTGAATTGGGAAGTGAATTTGTCAAACGTACCAAGACGGATGCGGTCAGTATGTCAGACGGATCCGTAAAGGTCAATTTGGACGTAGATGAAGGGTACTATTATGAAATGCTGACCGAGATGATCGGTGAAGATATCAAAGACGAATATCAGCTTCTCGGGAAGCTCAAAGAATTTTCCAATATGAAACGAGAATACGCCAAGGTACAAAACGCAGTAAACATGGTACGCATGAAAGGCTATGGTGTCGTAACTCCGGAGAAAACAGAGATCACGCTAAACACCCCGGAATTGATCAAACATGGCAATAAATTTGGCGTGAAAATCAAAGCCTACAGTCCTTCCATTCACATGATACGTGCGAACATAGAAACAGAAATCGCACCGATCGTAGGAACAGAAGATCAAGCGGAAGATTTAATCCGTTACATCAATAACGCGGATACGTCGGAAGATGGCATCTGGGAGACGAATATCTTTGGCAAAACGGTTGAACAGTTGGTGAATGACGGCATCACAAGTAAGATCAGCGCGATCGGCGACGATAGCCAATTGAAACTACAAGATACGATGCAAAAAATCGTCAATGACAGCAATGGTGGTATGGTGTGCATTATTATCTAAAAGAAATAGTCCATCTGAGACAAAACACAGCAAAAAAGTGACCATGTAAAAAGGTCACTTTTTTGTCATGTGAAAGAAACAAAAATACAGTGGTTTTTTAAAGACAGATGAATCATTGTGTGCTATATTTAGGATAATCGAAAGAAATAGATAAGAAACAGATAAGATATAGATCGCATAGACAGGAGAATGTATGCAATACGAAAGCAATCAAGAAGAAAAGTGTTTGGAGTGGATTCGCATGAAGACTGCTTTGATACCAAAGGTGGCGGTAGTATTGGGATCGGGATTAGGATGCTTTGCACAGGAATTGCAGATCGAGACGACAATCTCCTATAGAGAGATACCGGGCTTTCCGGAATCAACAGTGGAGGGACATGAAGGCGCGTTTCTTTTTGGGTATTTGGACAAGATCCCTGTGGTGTGCATGAAAGGAAGAGTTCATTATTACGAAGGATATTCTATGAAAGAAGTCCTTTTGCCGATTCGATTACTTGGTTTGCTGGGAGCAAACACGATCCTGTTGACGAACGCGGCGGGTGGCGTCAATCCGTCATTTC
The DNA here is from genome assembly GCA_031262285.1 of Lachnospiraceae bacterium. Next base: position 8,508 of record JAISHZ010000271.1, read on the forward strand.
ATCCGGGACAGTTGATGATGATCAAAGATCATATCGCGTGTTTTGTTCCGAATCCGCTTGTGGGGATTCATGATGAGATATATGGACCCAGATTCCCGGATATGACGCATATCTATGACAAATCAATGCGACAGACGGCAGCACAGATTGCACAAGAGTTGGGGATAGCGCTTGCAGAAGGAGTATATACGCAATTATCAGGACCTTCGTATGAGACGCCCGCAGAGATTGCATTGTTGCGTCAACTTGGCTGTGATGCAGTGGGGATGAGCACGGCGGTAGAAGCGATCGGAGCGCGTCACATGGGGTTAAAAGTGTGTGGGATTTCCTGTATCAGCAATATGGCAGCCGGTATGAGCGACAATATTTTGAATCATGAAGAAGTACAACAGATGGCAAACCTTGTTTCGCACCATTTCTGCCTATTGGTTACGGAATTGATCAAAAGAACCATTTTGACAGAATCCATAAAAGGAGAAGCCCTATGACGGATCAAGAACTTCTCTTTGCGGCCATCCAAGCCGGGCGGAAAGCTTATGCACCATATTCGCACTATAAGGTAGGTTGTAGTCTGTTGGCGCAAGACGGAACAGTGTTTGTCGGATGCAATGTAGAAAACGCCTCTTACGGGGCTGCCATATGTGCGGAGAGAAACGCGTTAGCAGCTGCAATCGCCGCAGGTAAGCGACAGTTTCAGACGATTGCGATCGCAGGCGTTCGAGAAGGAGAGCAGGAATCGGTTCCGGCCTATCCGTGCGGAATCTGTCGGCAAGTGATCCGAGAATTTGCGACTCCGGGGTTACGGATTCTGATAGCGAAAGGTTCCTTTTCGGATGAAAGCCCATATGTGTACGAAGAATATACGGTGGAGGAACTATTACCGCATTCTTTTACCTTGTCAAACGGAGAATAAATCAACCAATCAACGGTTTGACCAAGAAAGGATTGTCGATGAATATTCGCTTCTATAACGCAAGAATCCTAACCATGGAGAAGGATACTTCGATCTTTTCGGGAGAAGTGTGGGTCAAAAATGAAAAGATTGTATTGGTGAGTACGAAGGAAGACTTATTACTCTCACAAAGAAACGGAGAGGAATTGCCGACAGGGATACCCAGAATCCCTTGGGATGTGGAATTGGACTGCAAAGGGAATCTCTTAATGCCGGGGTTCAAAAACGCACATACCCATTCGCCTATGACGTGCTTACGTTCTCGTGCTGACGACTTGCCTTTGGCAGAGTGGCTCTCCGAAGAAATCTTTCCGATTGAGGCGAAGCTGACAAAGGATGATATGTATATATTTACCAAATTGGCGATCTTGGAGTATTTGACCAGCGGAATCACCTCGATATTTGATATGTATTTATCTCCCGAATCCGTCGCGCAAGCTTGTATAGATATGGGTATGCGCTGCGTACTAACCAGTGGATTCAACGATTCTGTTTCCTCCATTGAGCAGATGGAAGAGGAATATTTGCGCTTTAACAGGAAGAATTCTTTGATCAGCTATTTATTGGGATTTCACGCCGAGTATACTTGCTCAAAGGAACGGTTGTCGCAAGTTGCGGATCTGGCACACAGATATCAAGCTCCCGTGTATACGCACCTAGCGGAGACGAAAGCAGAAGTAGAAGCTTGCAAAAAGCGTTATCGGATGACGCCTGCTGTCTTTTTGGATTCGATGGGAATGTTTGAATATGGCGGCGGCGGGTTTCATTGCGTACACATGACACAGGAAGATATGGAAGTATTTCGCAGACGACGGCTGTATGTGATCACCAATCCGGCTTCCAATGCGAAATTAGCAAGTGGGATAGCGCCGATCGCCGAATATGTTCGTCGCAAAATCCCCATAGCCATCGGGACCGACGGACCGGCAAGCAACAACTGCTTGGATATGTTCCGAGAAATGTTTTTGGTGATGGGGTTGAGTAAACTACGCGAACAAGATGCCGCAAGTTTACAAGCCGATCAAGTGCTTGCGATGGCGATCCGTGGCGGTAGTCGAGCCATGCATCTGTCACGGTGCGACACGCTTACCCCCGGTAAACTGGCTGATTTGATTTTGATTGATTTGCAACAACCGAATATGCAGCCAATGAACGATATCCCCAAGAATCTTGTGTATAGCGGTAGCAAATCCAATGTCATAATGACGATGATAAATGGGCGAATCTTATATTATAAAGGAAAATTCAATATAGGAGAAGAACCGGAATCCATTTATGCGCAATGTGCGGCGATTGGGAAAAGGTTATAGGAAAGAGACAACATGGAGTTTTTATTTTTACTGATTCTGATCGTAGGAGCAGGATGCTTTGCTTTGATCAATGGATTCCTAAGCGTAGCGAGAGAGAAGAAATCATTTGAACAACGTTTAAGGGAACAGTTTGGGACGATTCAAGCCAAAAAGTACGACGCAGATCGTTTCGAACGTATTTCGGGGTATTATGAAAAGCATGAAAAACCGAATCAAATTGACGACATTACTTGGAATGATTTAGACATGGACGAAATCTATTGTCGGATTGATACCACATTTTCGGCAGTCGGAGAAGAATACCTGTATTATTTGCTGCGAACACCTGCCAATAAAATGCCGGAACTAGAATCGCTGGAACGATTGATCACCTTTTTTGGTCAAAATGAACGGGAGCGCATCAGAGTTCAAATCTTATCACGCAAACTGGGACATACCGGCAACTTTTCTTTGTATGATTATCTTGATTTTTTAGAAGCTTTGGAGCTTCCAGGCGTTTGGCCAGCCAAAATCCGAAATGCTGCGTTTATTCCGATGATTGCACTTTCCTTCTTTTCTCCTGTCGTGGGACTGTGTGGGATTTTACTATTGGTGATTGTCGGGATCTTGACGCATATGAAGGGGAAAGGAGCCATCGAACCTTACTTTGTAAGCTTTGGATACATTTTGCGATTGTTGGAGGTGAATACACTACTTTGTCGGGAGTCTCTACCCGCAGATATCGTAGATCCAGAAGTGTTTGGCAAAGCGATTCGCCATTTGAGTAAGCTGAAAAGAGGAGCGTATTGGTTGGGTGCCGGGATTTCGACAGGCGGGAATCCGGC
>JAISHZ010000327.1 GCA_031262285.1 Lachnospiraceae bacterium
GCGGTTCTGTGCATCGATAGACTATAAATGTGGATCGGAGAATGCGTGAATAGTAACGCTGTCTAAATACATCGTTATTCGTCCGGGAAAGTCAATTGCTCTGAAACGTAGATGTGTGAGCGCACGAATTATTTCGTTTTGTCACCTAGCATGATTTCGTCTGTCAAAAATTGTTTTATGATAATAGGTGTGAGGGTATTGGGGGTCGCTTCTGCGGCGGGTAGCGCACATTTCACATAATCGGATGTATGCCCTAGGCAATAGTCGGTTCCATCTATCTTTTTGTATTCCTCCCACAAGACCTCAGTCGTCTTTCCTATGTAGCTGCTACGGAAGCGAAGTGCTTGCAAAGCGGAGAGATTGATCACCTTTTGGCTACGTTTTTGCGCCATGTCGCGTGGTATTTGATGGGACATGGTAGCGGCTGGTGTGCCTTGGCGTGGGGAAAATACGAATACATGTATTTGATACAATTCGGCGTTCTCACAAAAGTTTAGCGTCTCTTGAAATTCTTCTTGCGTTTCTCCCGGAAATCCTACTATGAGGTCAGCAGTGATGGCTGGGTGTTGAAAGGTAGCACGTATTGTGTCCAAGCTTTGGTAGTATTCCCTTACGGTAGAACGCCTATTCATACGGCGTAGGGTTTCGTCAGAGCCGCTTTGGAAGGATAGATGAAAATGCGGGCAAAGATTGGGGATCGCTGCTAATCTGCGTACGAAGTCCGGTGTGATGATGCTCGGTTCCAAAGAGCCTAGTCGAATGCGTTTGGGCGCGTTTCTCATGCACTGTGCTTCCAGTAAGTCAATGAGATCACTTTTGTGTGGGGCATTCCCTTGGTAGGAGGTGATATGGATACCGGTAAGTACGATTTCTTTGGCTCCTGCATTTGTCAATGTTGCGATTTCAGTAAGGATCTCGTGTTCGTCTCTGCTGCGGGCTCTCCCTCTGACATATGGAATGATGCAATAGGAACAAAATTGGTTGCATCCGTCTTGGATTTTTACATATGCTCTTGTGTGTGTAGTTGGGGAATTATTTTTCCTCTGCAGGTAGTCTCTGCGTATATCGTTTATACCCTGTTGTTCTGAGGCGATTTCCGATTTATCATTCGCGTTTTGTTGCTCTAAAGCGGTTTTCGATTTTTCATCTGTGTCTTGTTGCGCCGAATCGGTCCTTAATGCTTCATCTGTGTCTGGTTTCTTTGAGATGGCTCCCGATTTGTCATTCGTATCTTGCGGCTCTGATACTACTCTCGATGTTTGATCCGGATTTTGATGTTGTGTTTGGTTTTCTTTTTCTTTCACATAAGACAGTAGTATTTCAGCAAACTTTTCTTTTTGTTCGTTGTTGATTGTCAGATCTAGCGCAGGATCTTTTTGTGCGTCAGTTTGTTTGGCAGATACATAGCATCCCACCGCGACGACAAGGGCGTCTTGGTTGCGCGCTTTGGCGCGGTGTAGCATCTGTCTGCTTTTTTTGTCCGCAATGGCAGTAACGGTACAAGTGTTGACCACATAGATATCCGCTATCTGATCGAAAGGCACAATGGTATAGCCCAAATCCTCCATTTGTTTCATCATCTTTTCGGTTTCATAGGAATTGACCTTACATCCAAGGTTATGGAATGCTATATTTTTCATCTGCGTTATCCTTAAATTTGTAAGGTTTGTGCCTTGACTTTTGCAGGGTAAACCAGTAAGATCATCTTGGAATTCCCAATCAAACAAGGAGGTGAGTATATGAAAACCGTACAAATTTCACTGAACTCCATTGACAAAGTAAAATCTTTTGTGAATGACGTTACCAAATTTGACTATGATTTTGATTTGGTTTCGGGCAGGTACGTGATTGATGCCAAGTCTATCATGGGCATATTCAGTCTTGATCTTTCCAAGCCGATTGACTTGAACATTCATGTAGAAGACAATGTTGATGTTGTCATGACCGCGTTGGCACCCTACATCGTTTAGTGTGCCTCTTTTCGATTTGCTATTACAGTTAAGGATTCCTCAGGTGCGCCTGAGGTTTTTTTATGTAATCACGATCGTTTCTCTTTGGGTAATCGCTTTCTCAACTAATTCTTGTATGCCTTCTCCCAATGCTCCTTCATGTCTGGCAATATATTTGGGATTGGGTTTTGTAACGGGATGTTTCGCCACAAAAATCGTACAGCAATCTTCAAAGGGCAAGATGGATGTCTCGAAAGTACCAATTGTCTTGGCAAGCTCAATAATCTGTTGTTTGTCAAACGCTATCAACGGTCGATAACACGGCATCTCACATACTTCATCCGTAGCTGCCATTGATGGTAGGGTCTGCGAAGCGACTTGTCCAATACTCTCTCCCGTAATCAGACCCAAACACTGCGTTTCTTTGGCAATGCGTTGTGCGATTCGCATCATAAAACGTCGCATGATAATCGTCAGCTCTTCATGCGGGCATTTGTCATATATCGCAAGTTGGATGTCTGTAAAGGAAATCACGTGTAAATAAATCGTCCCTGCGTATACTGCCACCAATTTCGCCAGATCCACCACTTTTTGTTTGGCTCTCTCACTGGTGTATGGCGGGGCATGAAAATAAACAGCATCTATCGATACTCCGCGTTTGGCTATCAGATATCCTGCGACAGGGGAGTCGATGCCGCCGGACAAAAGCAGCATCGCCTTGCCACCGGTTCCAAGCGGCATTCCTCCCTGACCGGGAATTTCTTTTGAATAGACTACGATTTGTTCTCGAATCTCAATATGCAGATTAATGTCCGGATTATGAACATCTACTTTTCTTTGTGGATGCGCGTTTAAGATCGCTTCTCCCAGTTTTTGATTGATTTGCATGGAATTGAGCGGGTAATTCTTGCGTGATCGCCTCGCTAGCACTTTAAATGTCTGCGCTTGATCGGGGTGTGCTTTATCCATATACGCAATCACTTCTTGACAAAGTGTCTCAAATCCATCGTCGGGCAAAAGTTTGACCGGGCATATCGCGCATATTCCAAATACTTTGCAAAGTTCATTGGTGACTTCCAAATAGTCAAATGAGCTCTGTGCCAAAACATATATCCGCCCCGGTGTGCGCTGTACCAGAAAGGTTCCTTCACATTTTTGAAGGTGGCGTTTGATTTGTGACACCAATGCCTCTTCAAAGAGATGGCGGTTTTTGCCTTTCACGAAAATCTCTGCGTATTTAATCAAAAATGCGGTAAACATGATGCCTCCGTTATTTTCTGCCGTATCTGCGCAACATAGGGATCATATCATACATTGTCCGCAAAGTATAGTCTATTTCTTCTTCTGTATTCAGGATAGAAAGACTGAAACGAATGGTAGAATCCAGTAAATTGGCGGGTAAACCGATGGCTTTGAGCGTAGCGGATGGTTTTGGTTTGCGCGCTGCGCAAGCACTTCCGGCAGAGACATAAACCCCTTTTTCCTCCAATGCGTGCAGCATGACCTCGCTGCGGATACCATAAAGTGACATACTGACGATATGCGGTGCTGTTTCTTCTCCGGCAATTGCCGATGGTACCAAACCGTTGATTTGACTGCCTTCTATGCGTCTGATCCCTTCTATTAACTTGTTTTTTAGATGTCTCACATAAGATACATCCTCTTCTAAATGCGCATATACCATTTCTGCAGCTTTCGCCATTCCTGCTGCTCCCGGGACATTTTCTGTACCCGGACGAATCCCTTGCTGCTGACTGCCACCAAAGAAAAGGGGTGCAAGATGAATCTTTTCATCCGCAAATAGGAATCCTGCTCCCTTAGGTCCGTGTATTTTGTGACTGCTCACAGAAAGGAGATCGATCTTCATCGATTTGGGATGAAGGATCGCCTTGCCAAAGCCTTGGACGGCATCGACATGATAACAAGCGGATGGACAAATCTTCTTAATCAATTCTCCTGCTTGCGCAATTGGCATCAGCGATCCGATTTCATTGTTTGTATGCATGATTGACACGAGTGTCGTTTCCGGAGTTAACGCTTTTTCCAAATCTTCCAGATGAATACGACCGCTGATATCCACCGGAAGGTAGGTTACGCGAAATTGATTCGCTTCCAGATAGCGCATGGTATTGGCTACAGCAGGGTGCTCCACCTGCGTCGTGATCAGATGACGACCTTTTCGTTGATTGGCATATGCCGCGCCGATGAGTGCTAAATTGTCTGACTCTGTCCCACCGGACGTAAAAATGATTTCTTTTCCATTTACTTTGAGAATGCGCGAAAGGGTTTCTTTGGCATAACGCAGATAACTTTCCGCTTCCATGCCTTTCAAATGCAGACTGGAGGAATTACCATAGTCTTCGCACATGATTTTCGTCATCAACTCCGCCACTTGAGGAAAGACCTGCGTGGTGGCGGAATTATCCAAGTATATTTCCATTGAACCGTTCTCCTCATTGAACATCAAAAATCGACTTTTCGTTCTATCTTATCTTATGCAGTTTTCGCAAATTCGACTCTTGCCAGTTGAAGAGTTCCTTTTTTATTCTTCTAAACAAAAAACAATCCAAGAAAGCACGGTCATCCCGGCAGTTTCGGTACGTAAGATCCGTCTTCCCAACGTTATTGGGATTAAGTCAGATGACCTAGCCGCTGTCACTTCCGTTGGCGTAAATCCGCCTTCCGGACCGATAAAGACACAGATGTCAGTGTTTGGCTGTATCGCCTGCAATATACTTTTCGTATTGGTAAAGTCGGTCTCGCATTCATATGCCAGAAGTTTCACCGTATTCCTTCGCGCTTGCGCAAGAGCTTCCTGAAAAGAGAGGAGGTTCGCTATCTCGGGAATCATGGCGCGCCCTGCTTGTTTGGCTGCGCTTTGAGCGATCTGCTGCCATCTGTTTATTTTGGACTTGGCTTTCGAATCGTCCAGTTTCACAATACTTCGAGCAGTGACCACCGGTACGATACGATGGACGCCCAGTTCCACCGTCTTTTGAATGATCAATTCCATCTTATCTAGTTTCGGAAGTGCTTGATACAAGGTGATACGCGAAGATAGTTCGGTATGATTGTCTTTGATCATGCTGATCTTGCAGTATATTCGGTCTTCATGGAGCGATTCGATTTCGCAAAGATATTCTTTTTGATCCTCTTGACCATAAACGATGATTTCTTGCCCCGGTTTCATACGAAGCACATTTTTGATATGATTGACATCTTGTCCATCAATCAAGATATGATCTTCTCGGCAATTGCGCTGTGGCACAAAAAAATGATACATCTATTTGCTCCCGTCTGCGGATAACATTGCGCTGATACAGACCCATTCGCCCAGTCTTTCGATACCCACCACATCCATACCTGCTTGGCGTATGGCGGAACAAACGATCTCTTCTTTTTCCTGTAAGATGCCGCTCGTAATATAGTGTCCTCCTCTTTTGAGCAGTTTGGGGATCCATGGGGTGATTCCTACCAAAACTTCCGCGAGGATATTTGCAGTGATAAGATCATATCCCTCCCCCTGCGATCCACGGCTTCGCAACGTCTCACGCAGGGTTGCATCTGTTGCGATGTTGCCCAAATGTAGGGTAAAGGCTCCCTTTTCAATAGCATTTTCTGTAAGGTTCTGCTTCACAGCGTCAAGTACACATTCATCCAAATCTGTCGCCTCAACGTGGCTTACTCCCAAAAGAATTGCAGCAATTCCCAAGATTCCACTTCCGGTACCGATATCAAGCAATTGCATACCGGCGCGCGTATGGCGACTAAGTTCACGAATACACAGCTGCGTGGTTTCGTGCATACCGGTTCCAAATGCAGTTCCGGGATCAATGCGAAGAATTTTTTGATTTTCTTTGTGGACAGGTATTTCTTCCCATGTTGGTACAATATAAAAATCACCAACTTCAAACGAATGAAAATATTGTTTCCAATTATTGATCCAGTCGATATCTTCCGTTTCTTCGATTGTGATTTTACCGGATCCGATGTCAGCGTACTGAGATATTTCCTTCAATTCCTGTTCTATGATGCGTTTCACCATGGCAGAATCTACCTTCTCGCTCGGTGAATACAGTGTTTCCGCCTCAGACGGAGGAATATAGTCCAGAAAGCCCTCTTGCGTCATGGGAACATAAAAGCTGAGTGCCGCTTTTCCATCATCTGCTTCAGGCAACAGGGGGATATCTACAAACATTCGCTCCTTTTCTGCAGCCGTGAGCGGTACTTTGTCTTCTATTTGTGCACCGTCAAAACCCAGATCATACAAGGCGCTAATAATAAGATCTTCACATTCGGTCAATGTTTCAATACGAAACTTTTTCCATTTCATGCTTACTCCCATCTGCGCGCAAAATCGCGCTATGCATTCTCGTTGCACGGTTCTCACAAAGCCCCAGAATCAAAAAGAAATAAGGGGTACTTAATACGTGCTGAAAACTAAAAGTCGCGTTCGTCGCATACAGCACGACGACTACGATTCCCAAGAGAAAAAAGGAATCCTGTGCAACCCTCTTCCCACACCGCACCAAAAAGAGAACAAAGACCTGTATAT
>JAISHZ010000356.1 GCA_031262285.1 Lachnospiraceae bacterium
CGAAAGCTATCCCGCTCCCGATGCATGGATCCGCGCCAGAAAAGAGGATTATACGGAGGATGGGGAATGTGATGCGCAAGATGCGGTCGGAGCGTACTTGTTGACTTTTTTGGCACGAACCACTAAAGGACTGCTACAAGCGATCGAAGAAGCGCAGGCGATTTGCGCCACACCGGATGGACCATATTTTTATGAATCTCTTTTGGAAAAAGAAAAAAGGCAAATCCTTCTTTTGGCAGAAACACTTTCCGGATCTTACCATCAGCAACTTGCACGATATCGGGAACAATTGGAGGCGATCGTGTTTGCGCGCTTACCATCCAAAAAAGACGATTCGGTCTCCCTTTTGAAAAGAGAAAAGGTGAAAAAAGTCCGTTCCGGTGTCAAAGATACCTTGGCAAAGTTAAAAGAATCTTTCTTTTCCACATCGATCTTGCTGCAGGAGGAGCAAGCGAAAGCGTGTCGCGCGCCTATCGCTATGCTGATCGACTTGGTACTGGAATTTCGAAACAGGTTTCGCGAAAAGAAATTGGAAAAACACATCATTGATTTTTCGGATATGGAACACTATGCACTTGACATTCTTTGCGATAAAGAAGATTTCGACAAACCCAGCCAAGTAGCGATGGAATACCGCGACTATTTTCACGAGATCTTGATCGATGAGTATCAAGACAGCAATCTGGTACAAGAGTATTTACTCAAAGCGATAGGCGGTGAGCAAATCGGTAAATACAATCAATTTATGGTAGGAGATGTCAAGCAGAGTATCTACAAATTTCGCCTTGCCAGACCCGAACTCTTTTTGGAAAAGCAAGAAATTTACGGTGAGGAGGGAGACTATCGCAGGATTGATTTGTCGGTCAATTTCAGAAGTAGAGCGGAAGTGATCGATACAGTCAACAACGTATTCGAAGGGTTGATGCGGCGCGAAACAGGTGGCATTGTCTACGACGAGAAAGCGGCATTGTATGTAGGAGCTCAATATCCAACGCTTACACGCTCTGAGAGTGACCAACAGAGTCAAGATGACGTAGCGAATCTATATCAAAGTGAACTTTTGCTCATAGAAAAGCCGCAAGACGGCGATGCGCGGGAACGGAAACGCAAAGAAGCCTTGGGCGTAGCGAGACGTATTCAAGAATTGTATCAACAATTTCCGGTTTATGATCGTGACACCCAAAAGACGCGTCAGCTTTGTTACAAAGACATCGTGATATTACTGCGCACCACAAGCGGATGGGATGAAGAATTTGCCAAAGTATTGGAAGCAGAGGGGATACCCGCTTATGTGACCGCCAAAACAGGGTATTTCTCCGCAATGGAAGTGAAAGAGTTGCTTCAATTTCTAAGAGTGTTGGACAATCCGGGACAAGATATCGCATTGTATGGTGTCATGCGATCTGTTTTTGGACGATTTACAGAAGAAGAAACAGCGCTGATACGTGTCGGAAGGAAAAAGAAAAGCCTCTATGAAGCACTGGAGGAAGTCGCACAGAGCGTAACGATACCGCAGGCGGAAGAATCACACGACGATGCTTTGGAACTGTCCAAAGACTTCCTTCAAAAATGCTGTAATTTCGTAGAAAAGATCACGCGCTACCGCATGATCTCAGTATACACCCCTATCCATGAGCTATTGGCGAAAATAATACAAGAGCATGACTATTTACCCTATATCTGCGCGTTACCGGGGGGGAGCAAACGAGTTGCCAACGTCGAAATGTTGCTGACCAAAGCTTCTGACTTTGAAAAAACGAGTTATTTTGGTCTCTTTCACTTTGTACGATACATGGAATTGCTTGAAAAATATGACATTGACTACGGCGAAGCAGAATCATTGGATGAAAATGCAGACGCAGTGCGGATCATGAGCATTCATAAATCAAAAGGATTGGAGTTCCCTGTGGTATTTGTGTGTGGTCTGTCGAAACGATTTAACACACAGGATGTCAACCAACCCCTATTGATGGATATCGATTTGGGGATTGGCACAGATTACGTGAACGCGCAGAGACGCTATCGAAACAAAACGATGCGACGCGCTATCTTGTCCAAGAAGCTGAAAGAGGACAATCTAGCGGAAGAATTGCGCGTATTATATGTAGCACTCACCAGACCGATGGAGAAGTTGATTCTCACAGCGTGTGTAGACTACCCCTGTGGAATGCTGGAAGAAATGAAAGAGAACAGTTCCTACCTGTTTCGAGAAAGCGAATCTATTAAACAATGGAGAATCTCTTTTTACGAATTTTTCAACGCTTCCTCTTACTTAGATTTTTTGATACCGGCGATAGAACACAATGCATGGGACACTTTTCGGATAAAGACAATACAAGATACAGACCTGCAAGCAGAAGAACTAGTTGACAGGATTCAGTACAGTGAAAAAGCACAAATCTTACAGCAAGCTGAGGCATATTGCGATCCTGTCCTTGTAACGCAGCTTATGGACAAATTCACATATCCATACGTGGATCCCACCCTTCAAAACCTATATGCCAAAGTAACTGTTTCTGAGTTAAAGCGCACTACTGTCAAACATATAAAGATAGATTCTACAGAAGAAGAAATGGGGCAGGAACTGTTTGCGCAAGAAGAAGCGATTCCCTATATCCCTGCTTTTCATCAGCCACAAGGAGATACCCCTGCAACGTACACTGCCGTTCAAAGAGGAAATGCTTATCACAAGATTCTGGAATGGACAGATTTTGATCAACTCTATGCAGGCTGCTTTACGACGCCTCCTAACAACAGCCGAGAATTTGTAGAACACATAAAAATGGAGCAGTTGTCAGAAAATTTACGCACATTTCTTCAAACGGAAAGTCGTTTATCGGAGGAATACCGGAAAGCAATATCCCAATATCACTTGCGTCGATTCTATTGTCAACCGATCGCATATCGGATGTGGATGGCACAACGCAAAAACACCTTGTACAGAGAGCAACCATTTGTCTACGGCATCAATGCCGACAGACTCCTTGTACCCACAGGATGGGAAGATCAACCAACCAAAACGGAAACGATCTTGATCCAAGGAATCATCGATGCCTATTTCATAGAAGACGGAGAAATCGTATTGATGGATTACAAGACAGACCATATCGAATCCATGTCACAACTATTGAATCGCTATCAAATACAACTCGATTATTATGAAGAAGCACTAAGTCGCCTTACCGGATTGCGTGTAAAAGAGAAAAATCTCTACTCTTTTCATTTAGATCAGGTTCATATCACTCAAACATTAGAGAAATGAAACTTAAATCGTTATAATGCATGCGTTCGCCGATCTACGTTTATCGCTTATTGATGCACAGAACCGCACAGAGCCGGGGGGAGTTTTGGGTGTTATACGTTCTGTGGAGATGAGACCAAGTGAAAATGAGCGCTTGCTTGTGCGCACATTTTCACTGTTTTGGGCTCATCGGAACGCTCAGAGAGTCTAACACCCAAAACTCCCCCCGGCTCTGCGCGGTTCGTCCGGGATACACTGCCCTTATATGTAGATCGGCAAGCGCGTGAATAGTAAACTCAAATCATCTTTCACGTAGACAAATATCTTCGCAATCGCTAAAATAAAGTAAGGTAACTACCTAAAATCAAAGAGGAGATCATCTATGAAGAAGCAAGCATTCAATCCCTACCTGCCGTCGTGGGAGTACATACCGGACGGAGAGCCATACGTATTTGGAGACCGTGTTTATGTATACGGATCCCACGACCGATTTCGTGGAAATGCATATTGCCTAAACGACTATGTATGTTGGTCAGCACCGGTGGATGATTTGGGCGATTGGCGTTACGAAGGCGTGATCTACCCAAAAACATCCGATCCGCAAAACCAAGACGGCAGTATGTGTCTGTATGCTCCGGATGTGACAGTAGGTCCTGACGGACGTTACTATCTGTATTACGTGTTGGACAAAGTCAGCGTTGTTTCCGTTGCGGTTTGCGATGAACCTGCCGGCAGATACGAATTCTACGGCTATGTCCATGACCAAGAAGGCAACAAACTCGGTGCACGGACAGGCGACGAACCCCAGTTTGACCCGGGTGTACTCACGGAAGGCGACAAAACATACCTCTACACCGGATTTTGTGCGGTGGGTGATCGCTCTCGAAGTGGTCCCATGGTGACCGTGCTCGGACCGGATATGTTGACGATTATCGAAGAAACGACTTTTATCGCTCCCAGTGAACCCTACAGTGAAGGCAGTTCTTATGTCGAACATGAATTTTTTGAAGCACCCTCTATGAGAAAAAGAGGCGACACCTACTATTTTATTTATTCCTCCATCGTTATGCACGAATTGTGCTATGCGACCAGCAAATCACCCACCAAGGACTTTGTGTACGGCGGAGTGGTAAGCAGCAATTGCGATATGCACATTCATTCCTATAAACCGGCGAGGAGACCTATGTTTTACGGATCCAACAACCATGGTAGTATCGTAGAGATCAAAGGACAGTGGTACATTTTTTATCATCGCCATACTGACGGAACGAATTTTAGCAGACAAGGTTGTGCGGAACCCATTGCATTTCGAGAAGACGGCTCAATCATTCAACCGGAAATGACATCTTGTGGCTTGAATGGTGGACCGTTGAGAGGAGAAGGGGAGTACCCCGCATACCTTGCGTGCAATCTTTTCTGTAAAGACGAAGAAATCTATACAGCGCCGGGCGGGATGTGGATGGACAGTAGGTTTCCCAAGATCACGCAAGACGGAAGGGACGGAGACGAAGAAGTCGGCTATATTCAAAATATGCGCGATTCTGCTACAGCAGGATTCAAATATTTTGACTGTCAAGGAGTGAAAAAAGTCTCTTGCACCGTCCGCGGTTATTGTTATGGATCGTTCCAGATCAAAACAGCATGGAACGCAAAGCCAATTGGGAGCATCCCGGTTGTGTCATCCAACATATGGAAAACGCATACAGCCGATATCGAGATACCGGATGGTGTACAAGCGATATATATCACTTATCAAGGTGGTGGAAGCGCTTCGTTGAAATCATTTACACTCAGTCGAGAGTAACAGCAAACAGTACAATAAAAGAAATGTTGAAACAAAAGAAGTCAGAACAATCACGGATTGTCGAGACTTCTTTTGTGTTTATGAAATAAAACAGCTATTATTCACGCGTTTGCCGATCTACATTCAAAGGCAATGTATCCCGGACGAACCGA
>JAISHZ010000252.1 GCA_031262285.1 Lachnospiraceae bacterium
CGTGCCAACGGCACGCGTATCAATCAAATCGTTTGAAAGTTCTCTTACTTTCAAACTTACACCTAACAACATACATCGTAACACATTCCGTTGCGCTCCTTGCAAAATTGTGCATTTACTCTTGCTCGTGTATTATTTCATACGCATTCGAATCAAGGGGTTTGAAAGCGTTTTTTGCTTTCAAACAACTGCACAATTTCGACGGCACGAATACAACCTTTGAACAACAACTACGCACCTACGCTCAAAACTTTCACTTTTTATCTGCGATTTGTTTCTCTTTTTGTTCGTAAAGTTCTTCCAAGTCCAACCATGCGCACTTCTTCGTAAATGGAGAACCTTCTGTTTTTGATGAATCACTTGCGGAATAAAACAGTTTCCCATAAAAAGGATATCGCTCTTTGATACGTTGTAAATACCCTCTATTTTTCCGATCTGAGCTTAAATATCGAAACCATAATATAGCTTCATCTTCTGAGCAATTTTTCACAGCGGCAGTCACTTTTCGCACTGTTAAAATAGGAACGGTCTGACAATCCCGTATAAACTTCAAGAACTGCTTAGATTCAGACAACAAGAATGGTCGAACCATCCACTTTTTCACTGTTCGAACAGGATGTTCTTGTGCAGCATCCACTTTACCAATATCTAGACAACTTTGTTCCTTATATTCGTGTGCTTTCACTTGCGCACGATGAAGGTACCCTTCTGCTGCTTGACGTAACAACGTCAAAGAACAGTTCTCCTCTCCTATCGCAATTCCTGCCGATAACGTCAGATTGGGCAAACCCCCTTGTTCTTTACAGACATTCCATCGTTTTTCAAACGCTTCTAATAATTGATTCCCCGCAAACATAGCAAATGTATTTGGAAGCAAAATGCAGATATCCGTTGCTTGTTGGGATAAGACATAGCAATCTTGCTCCTGTGTGTGATTCTCTTGATTATCTCTGCCAAATTGATTCAAAAGATCTAGGATTGCTTGATCAATCACTTCTTGAACACTCTTTTCAAATCGCACCTTTTCATTCAGATTACCTTGCCATGTCGCTGCGTACCGCTCAATAGAATTCACCGACGCACACAGTAATGTAGACATATTCATTGATTCCACGTCTTTCATCCCACCGTTTACGCGCATTTTCCGGGCACAAGACGGACATAAATAGATACCATCGTGATCCTTCCATTTTACATAATAATCAGCTCTCCGAAATCCACATCCTTTGCAATTACGTGCCAGTGCATGAATGCTTTGATGAAAAGTCAGTTGTTCCTCGGTACCGGGAAGCGGAGTGAGTGCTCCCTCCCAGTAATCATTATCATAAATAGCGGAAATGGGATATTTGGTATACCTACGTTCCATCAGCTTCCCTGTAAGTTCACGGAAAAAAGTACTGAATTGATCCGCATCCTTTAAAACAGCCACAGAGGTTGACTGCCAGACAACTGATACCGGTAATGTCACGAGCGCACTATGAATACAGATCTCAAGTTCCGTAGAGAGTTGATTCGCTATTTCCTTTTTTGCTATGATCAAAAAAGATCCCGACGCACTATACAAAATACGCGCATCTTGTGAATACCATCTTACCAGATCTGCTATTGTACGATCGGCATATCCTTGGTGTGGTTGGTCTGCATGATCCGAAGAGTTTGGTGCCGTTTCACTCGATATATCAATTTGATACATACGCCTTAAAAGTTCACACGCGCCTCGTATCAGTCTGATATTCCCACTTTCCATATAATAAGAGGATACGGAAAAACCGCAGCCATAAAGTACCGCAATTTCCGTATCCTCTGTATCATCGAGGGATAGCTCTTCTAGTGCCTGCTCTAAGTAAGGTAGTTGATTCATCTCTTTTGTCCCTTTACAGTATGATGGTTCCGAAATATCATCAAACGGATAACTCTTTGCAAAGATTATAGCGTAATTGATTATAGATTACAATCGAATCGTAACTAATAGTTGAATCTATACTTCGTATATGTTAGTATTTTCTCTATAAAACTTCATAAGAGCAATCCTTCCCCGCCTATTTCATGAGATTCTACTTGATCGAACATATCAAACGCAATGATTCACACATAGGGAGATTAGATTTGTCCTCTGAAAATGATCAAATAACAACTGCCAATACTGCATACAAACCGCTCCCAATCGGTATTTCTGATTACAAGGAAGCCGTAAGTAATTATTACTATGTGGATAAAACGCTGTTGATAAAAGATTTTCTTGATACCATACCCAAGGTCTCTCTATTTACTCGTCCCCGTCGTTTCGGAAAGACCTTAAATATGGATATGCTTCGTGTGTTTTTTGAAAAGACCAAGGAAGACACCTCCAACTATTTTCAAGATAAAAAAATATGGAATTGTGGTGAAAAATACCGCAGCCATCAAGGTAAATACCCTGTTATCTTTCTAACCTTTAAGGATGTGAAGTTTCATACGTGGAACGAAACGTTGGATAAGATGAGAAGTGTATTGGCAAACGAATTTGTACGCCACGAAACGATCCTTTCAAATTCTTCTCTCAATGAGTTTGATCAAAAATACTATCAAAAAATCACGAATAAAACAGCAACAGAAGTAGAATTGACTGACGCGTTATCATGGTTATCACGTTTGCTTCATGAATGTTATCAAAAAGCCCCCATTATGATCATCGATGAATATGATACGCCGATTCAACAAGGTTACCTTTCCGATTATTATGAACATATCATTCTTTTTATGCGCACTCTTTTTTCCGGCGGATTCAAAGATAATTCTCATCTTTCCTATGGCTTTATGACCGGCATTCTACGCGTTGCGAAGGAAAGCATTTTCAGTGGAATGAACAATCTAAAGATTAATTCCATTATGGAAAATCGGTACAGCTCCTATTTTGGTTTTTCAAAGGATGATATTCGTCATATATTAGACGATTATCATCAATCAGATAAATATGATGAAATATGTTCTTGGTATGATGGATATCGTTTTGGTGAGGAAGATATTTTCAATCCTTGGTCGGTACTAAACTACCTCGACAATAACGCTATCCCCGGCGCTTTCTGGCAATCGACCGGCGATAACAGCATTATCCGACAAATCGTCGCAAACGCTGATGAGGAAATCACAACAAATCTATGGAGATTGATGAATGGCGAATCCATTTCTTCCTATATAGATATGTCTGTCATTTATCCGGAAATACAGCAAAATCCTTCGACGATTTATAGCTTTTTACTAACGTCCGGTTATCTCAAACAAACAAAACAGCAAACTGCATACAACGGAGACTATATCTGCGATCTTGCTATCCCGAATCAAGAAATTGATCGTATCTTTGAAAGGGAGATCTTATCGGCACTGTCTACTACATTTTCCCAGTCAACCGCTGCAACGATACGACAAGCTATGATACAGCAAGACATCCCTGCTGTTGAAAAAAGTTTACAACAGTTCCTAAGGGAAAGTATCAGTTCTTTTGATTATTCCCATGAAACATTTTATCATGGGTTATTGTTGGGTTTGACGGCTGTGATGAACCATATGTATCGCGTGACATCTAACCGTGAATCAGGTATGGGAAGATATGATATTCAATTGAAGCCCTTTGATCAAAGATTACCCGGAATCCTAATCGAATTGAAAGTGCTTCCCTCCAATACCCCCTTGAATACGTTAAGTAGTATGCTAAAACAATTATCACAAAAAGCAATCAGACAAATCGATCAAAAACACTATGCAGACGAAATGCACAAGGATGGCATCAAACAGATATTAAAAATAGGCATCGCTTGTTATCATAAAGATGTCATAGTCAGCAGTGTTTTAGATGAATAAACGAATTACTATGAAAACCAGCACTGACGTTCGCAACCGGAAAGGAGTTATATGAAATATCAGATTACAGCTTTAGCACCTGATTTATGGGCAATCGAAGAAAACATGGTACGATGCTTTTTGCTTCATGGAGAAAAAGGAACCCTTCTCATTGATGCTTGTGCCAGTGGCGGGAGTGAATTTCGAGAGGCAATTGATTCTATCACAGGCGGCGCGCCGATGCAGATCGCACTCACCCATTCTGATCGTGATCACACAGCCGGACTCATTCCTTCCGATACGGTTTGGGTCAATCCCGCGGAATTAGAGCATTTGGGTGCTCATGATTTTACCGTCGAGCCGCTTCATGACGGTACCATCCTCTCCGCCGGCAATCGCACTGTAAAAGCGATTTTGTTACCGGGACATACCCCCGGCAATATGGTTTTTGCCGATGAAGAACAAAAAGTGATGTTTATCGGCGATTCTATTTCATCGGCTCAAGTATTTCTATTTGGAAATGGCAGGAACTTGCCCTTGTATATTCAAAGTTTGGAACGGTTGGAAGAAGAATTCCCCGGATATCGTTATTACGCTTGTCATGGAGAGGTGTTGGTTGGTGAATCCCAGTTGAACGCACAGCTTGCTTGCGCGAAGAAAGTTCTGGCAGGGGAATTGGAAGGCGATAACCCGCCGCACCCCATGCCCTGCAAACTCTACCGATATGGCGGTGCAGCACTACTGTATTAAGGCAACAACGTAGATTGTTACCATTTACACCTACGGATTGCTATGTGCTACGCACTCTCGTAATCCTAAAATCATGAGAAATCTGCCCTTTCGGGCTACTTTCTCATGATTTTGCGGATCACAGTAATGCTCTCAAGCGTTCTGAGTAGAAACCTAAAGATTATTGAAAACGTTTATACTATATTGTCTTTGGAACATTTATGATACGACACCGAAAACAATCGGTCTAACAGACGGTTTTCGTTCACCGATTTGGTACGCGCTGCTGCAAAGCGACACCACTTGCGCCAGTTTTTCTTCCTCATTGGCGTGTATCGTGGCGAGTGGTTCTCCCACTGTACAATAGTCGCCGCATTTCTTGTGCAAATACAGACCAACACTGCGATCTATGAGCGTGTCTTTGGTTATACGTCCGCCGCCTAGGAGCAACGAGCATCTCCCGATCGCTTCACAATCAATGGACTGTACGATTCCTTGCGAATCCGCGTAAACAGGAACTTGTAACAAGGCTGTTGGGAAGCGGTCAGGGGATGTGATCATCTGTGGATCTCCTCCCTGTGCTATAATGAATTCTCGAAACTTTCGTAACGCTGCGCCGCTTGTGATCGCATCGCAAAGAAGCTTGTGCGCTTCCTCTTCACTAGAAGCCTTTTCTCCAAGTAAAAGCATTTGTGTGCCAAGGGCAAGACATAGCTCTACAAAGTCCTTGGGTCCATTTCCTTGCAAGGTCAAAATCGCTTCTTTGACTTCCAATATATTCCCTACTGCGTGACCCAAAGGTTGATCCATATCCGAAACAACTGCGACTGTTTTTTTGTTCGCTTGTTTGCCGATCTCCACCATTTCATGAGCAAGTGCGAAGGCATCTTCCCTACTTTTCATAAAAGCGCCGCTACCGGTCTTGACATCCAACACGATCGCATCGCTGCCCGCAGCCAACTTCTTACTCATAATAGAAGCGGCGATCAAAGACAGTTGATCGACCGTCGCTGTAACATCTCGCAGGGCGTAGAGCAATTTGTCCGCCGGAGCAAGGTCGGTGGTCTGTCCCATGATCGAAACCCCGATTTGTTTCACTGTTTCTATAAAACGCGCTGCGGTCAACGCCGTTGAAAAGCCCGGGAAGCTTTCCAGTTTATCGATCGTTCCGCCGGTATGTCCCAATCCTCTCCCGCTCATCTTGGCGATCGGAACGCCGCAGGCGGCTACCATTGGAGTAAGCGCAAGCGAAGTCTTGTCACCTACCCCTCCTGTACTATGTTTATCCACTTTGATCCCCGGTATTTTGGCCAAAGAAAGGATTTCTCCGCTTCTTGCCATCGCCATCGTCAAATCGTGTGTCTCTCTGGCAGATAGTCCGCGAAAATAGATCGCCATCAGCAATGCGGACATTTGGTAATCCGGTATTTGTCCCTTTGTAAACCCAAGTACGACCCACTCGATCTCTTGTGTCAAAAGTTCTTGCCCATTGCGTTTTCGCAATATGACATCGTACATGGTCATATCCCATCCTCCGCTATTCTTCTTCCCAAGGCATCGTACTATTTTCGGTTTTTTTATCTCGCTGCATCAGTTCTGTGACCGCTTGCGCTGCTGATTTGTTTTCAAACAAGATTTGATTCACCTGCTCGATAATGGGTACCTCTACATTGTATTTACGCGCTAGTGTAAGTGCCGCTTTTGCAGAATAAACCCCCTCGACGACCATATTGACTTCTTTCATCGCCTCATCCATCGAAAGACCTTGACCCATCAAAATCCCGGCGCGTCTGTTGCGGGAATGCATACTGGCGCAAGTCACGATCAGATCGCCGATCCCGGTCAGTCCGTAGAAAGTTTCGTATTTCCCACCCATTGCGTTCCCTAAGCGTGCAATTTCATGAATCCCTCTGGTAATCAATGCAGCCTTGGTATTGTCGCCAAATTGAAGTCCATCCGCGATTCCTGCTGCCAAAGCAACCACATTTTTGAGAGAGCTGCCCAGTTCCATCCCCATGATGTCAGGACTGATATAAACGCGAAAAGTCTCGTTCATAAACAAACTTTGAATATACTGTGCAGTGCTCTTCTTTTTCGCCCCGACTACGATCGCTGTCGGCAATCCTCTGCCGACTTCTTCCGCGTGAGAAGGTCCTGTCATCACCGCTGCTTGCGCCTTGGGGGCGGCTTCTTGGATGACTTGCGCCATAGTCAGAAGCGTTCCTTCTTCAATGCCTTTT
>JAISHZ010000079.1 GCA_031262285.1 Lachnospiraceae bacterium
CTCAATGAAAAGATACGATCCATTGAAGTGGGAGGGATAGAGAAGGCTTCTGATCTTAAAGATGAGAGAAACAGGATCCTAGACGAACTCAGCGAGCTTGTAAACACATCGATTGGTACGGACTATTACGGCAATGCGACTGTTCAGATCGAAGGAGTGGATTTTGTCAAAGGAGACAAATGTTATGAAATGGGACTGGATGAAGACCCATTGACAGGCTTTTACACACCATTTTGGCCGCAGGACGCGCCATTTACCCTTACAGCAGAAGGAACCAAAGACTACTACATAAAAGACGCGAAAGTTTTTAATATAGATAAGGTGATTTCCAGTGAACTCAATACCGATATTGGAGGGTTAAAAGCGACTGTCTTGGCAAGAGGAGATCACCACGCAGACTACACCGATGTTGCGGATACGGAAAGTTACGCCAAGGTTTCCAATTCTGTATTGATGAACGTGATGGCGGAATTCGATCAGCTCGCTCATCAGTTGGTGACCAAGATCAATGATATTCTGGCTGAGTCAGCCGGATTGCAGCAAGGCGACATTACGGTGATGAATGCTGACGCAAGTACGACCACACTGAAGGACGTAAACTATTGTATCGCTGATGCAGATGGCTATCTGCGTGATACGCAAGGGCAACCGATACAAGTATTTGATCGCAAAGATTGTGACAATTACACCAAAGCGACATTGGCGAGTGGAGAAGAGGTATGGATTCGCGTAGAAGAAGCAAAGGACGCTCCCGAAACGTTATATAGCTTAAAGACACTGACGATCAACACTTGGTTACGCCAACAACCTTCAGAACTTGGGTTACGTCTGGAAGACGGATCGGAAGATATGGCGACTGCCAACAAACTCATGGATGCTTTCAATGAAGAATCTTACCGTTTAAATCCGACGCTGATCAAAAAGAACAGTTTCGCCAATTATTATACAGATTTGGTTTCACAGATATCCAATTCCGGTTATGTATTCAGCAGTATACACGAGAACCAAGTCAATACGGTAGAATCCATTCAAAGTGCCAGAGAGCAGATTATGGGTGTCTCGTCGGACGAAGAATTATCCAATATGATTCGATACCAAAATGCTTACAATGCGTCCAGTCGTTACATCAATGTGATCAGTCAGATGTTGGAGCATTTGGTATCTAGTTTGGGAGCCTAAAGTCAAAAGGTGGGACTTTGAAACACCCATACTCATTTTGATAGGAGGGTACGATGGCATCACAATTTTTCGGTTTAAATATTGCATATAGTGCATTGGTCAATAACAACGCAGCTCTGAACACCACGACCAATAATATTGCGAATGTTCACACAAAAGGATATAGCAGGCAGCATGTTGTACAGCAAGCAAATGATCCGATACGTATGTTTGAGACTTACGGATGCGCGGGAGCAGGTGTTGATACGCTTGCGATTGAGCGATACCGCGACGAATTTTACGATTCCAAGTATTGGGACAATGAGACCAAAGTCGGACAATACGAGACCAAGGAATATTATATGACGCAATTGGAGACCTATTTTGCAGATGACGGAACCACTGGCTTTCAAAGTGTGTTCAATGATTTTATGGATACCACGTTAAGTGAGTTGATTAAGGATCCGAGTTCCTCTTCGGTTAGAAGCCATTTCGTCGGTTCTGCTTCTGCGATGACACAATACTTTAATGAATTGTCAGAAAATCTCTCCATATTGCAAAACAGCATCAATCAAGAAATCAAACTCAAAGTGGATGAATTGAATTCCATCTCCGGCGAGATTGCCAATTTGAGTCTTCAGATCAATACCATAGAATTGTCCGGACCTACTGCCAATGAATTGCGAGACAGACGAGGACTTCTGGTCGATCAGCTTTCGAAGATCGTGGACGTGGAAGTCAAAGAAACACCCGTCATGGACAACAACAATGCGGAACGTGAGACGGGAGCGACACGTTTCGTCGTGAAAATCGCGGGTGGGCAAGTGCTCACGGATGGAAGTGATTACCATGAACTGGTATGCGTCGGGCGTACCAATGAAGAAAAAGTCAATCAGACAGATGTCGCAGGTCTTTACGATTTGTACTGGGATTACGGCGCACAATTCAATCTATATAGTTCTGCCATCGGTGGGGAATTGCAGGGGTTGATTCATATGCGAGACGGCAATAACTCGGAGAGTTTTACCGGTCAAGTAACTGCAATGGGAAAGTCCACGGATGGTTCCAATAAAGATACAGTGACGATTGCGGTGACTAAGGACTTTTTGCAAGATCTTAACAAGTGCAATTTGTCAGACAGTGGCGGAAAGATTTCCTTTGAAAATCGCGAATTTTACTATGACTCTTGGGAATTTCAGACCTTCTTTGATGCACAGGGAAAACAGCAAGTTCAATATACATTTACGATTTCTGACGACCCGGAATTGAATCCGGAGCGTGTGACGAATTTTTTGGTAGGGAAAAAAGCAGCGGTGGGCAATTCGGTTCCCTATCAAGGAATCCCTTACTATGGCAAACAAATGAATGAGTGGATTCGTACGTTTTCCAAAAAAGCGAACGACATCCTTACAGCGGGATACAATCTGTATGATACACCGGGTCTCAACCTTTTTACCGGAACAGCCAATACAGATAATGATCAATATGAACTCCCCGACAGTACCGATTATGATGTGGAAGCGTTAATCGCACAGCAATCAAAAGCATTGATGGATGCGGATCCCACTTTAACGGAGGAAGCGGCTATATTGGCTGCGAAGCAGACGATTTCGATCAGTGTTTCTTCCTCGGATGATAGTTACTATCGTATGAGTGCGAAGACATTTGCAGTTCGCACGGCTCTTATAAACGACGTGGGGTTGTTGGGAGCTGCCAAGAATCCGGTTTCCGCAGAGGGAGCAGAGCAATCACAAATGCTTTCCCAATTGAAAAGCATGGCAAACGATAAATCACGCATGAGTTTTCGCGGCGCAAGTGCATCAGAATTTTTGCAGTGTGTTTTGTCAGATGTCGCATTAAATACCAGTCAAGCGCAAAATTTCGCCAAAAGATATACCGATCTATCTAACACCATCGATACGCAAAGAATCTCCATCTCCGGTGTGGATGAAGATGAAGAGGCAGTGAATTTGGTGAAATACCAAAACGGATACAATCTGGCATCCAGAATGATTCAAACATTGTCGGAAATATATGATCGACTGATCTTGGAAACCGGAGTCTGATTCCACAAGGCTATGAGGACGATACCCATAGGTAGACGGGAGGGCACATGAGAATCACCAATCAGATCATGCAAAAAAACAATTTAAGCAATATCAAGATCAGCAAAACTGCGCAAGATACGCTTTCCAAACAGATGTCCGGTCAGAAGAAGATCAGCCGTCCTTCCGAAGATCCGGTGGTGGCGATACGAGCGCTTCGACTCAGAAGCAACGTCAGTGAGATCACGCAGTATTATAGCAAAAACATTCCGGATGCTCAGAACTGGTTGTCGCTGACGGAAGACTCTCTTTCAGAGCTAGCTGACATTCTGGACGACATGGGAAAGCAATTTGAGAAGGGAGCAAACGGAGAGCTCAAATCATCTGATCGACAAGTCATCGCCACACAGCTCAAAGAGTTGCAAGATGCGTATTATGCCTGTGGGAACTCCGATCTGGCAGGGCGATATCTCTTTACGGGACTGCGTACGAGCTCCTCTCTGCGATTCTTAGAGGATCAGACGAAAGCGTATACGATCACCCAACAGATGGATCAAACAGCGATTGATACCGTGACTGCGGTCAAAACGACTGCCGCCGGTAATACCATGGATCTGATGGATGTCAACGCAAGCAATTATGACACCATATCCGTCACGCAAAAGGATGTGGAGGCGAAGGAGTTGCACCGTATACGTCTTTCCTATAATGAGTGTGATGCGGGCTATGCTCCAACGCTACAGTATACAGATGAGACCGGAAATGTCGTGACATTAAACGCTATCACCATTCCTTCTCACGAGGAACCCTATACGAAAGTAGACGCCACGAATCCTTTGGTATTTGTGCCCGAGACGGGAGAATTGCTGATGGATGACGCTACCTACGACAAACTCGCTGCGACCAAGGACAATGTAACGACGCAGGCCCAAAATGAATCGGAAATTCGGATCACATATCAAAAATCAAAGTGGATACAAGGTGATTTACGACCGGAGCACTATTATGCCTGTGAAGCGAAGGATGATTCGGGCAACACGATTTCTTACAATGCCGAATATTTAAATACCTATGGTTTACCGGACAGTCAGTCTAGTCAGTCGATCTCCTACGACGTAGGATTTAGTCAGTCTCTTCAGATTAACACCACAGCGGATCAGTGTTTCGATCCGGGGATACAAAGAGATATTGATGATATGCTGGGTGCGTTGGACGATTGGACGAAAATGGAGTCTATTCAAACGCAATTAAAGGAACTGTTGGCAAAAGCACAGGGAGCAGATGCGACAGCGATACAGGAGAAGCTTCAGGCTGTCGATAAGGCGATTACATTCCAAAAAGACAAAGTACAAAAAATGTTTGAAAGCGGTTTAACCGCCATGGACGGATATTTGAATCAAGTGAGCCTTAGCATTACAGAATGCGGGACGCGCGCAAGTAAGTTGGATCTGATTGAAAAGAGATCGCTTGGACAAAAGACCAGTTTTGAAGAATTGGCTGATGACAATGAAAACATAGACATTACTGAAGTGGCAATCCAATTAAGCAGTGCGGAATTCACTTACAACGCGGCGTTGCTTGCCACCGGCAAAGTGATGCAAGCTTCTCTGATTAATTATATATAAACGAAACAGTATCCACCTTGATTCGCTAAGAGCGCCAAAACGCGACACAATACGCGTTATGCGCGGAATGGAGACGCTATGATCGTAAACACCAAAGTATTCGGAGAGATTGAATTATCGGAAACGAAAGTCATTACTTTTGCAAATGGGATCATCGGTTACCCGGAACTGACGAAATTTGCGATTTTGCATGATGAAGAGAGCGGGACGCAGGCGGGGATCAGATGGATGCAGTCGCTTGAGGAACCGACGTTTGCGATGCCCGTGATGGATCCGCTGTTGGTATATCCCGACTACGATCCGATGGTGGAAGGGGAATGGATCAAAGATCTGGGAGATTTGACACAAGAGAATTTACTGGTGCTTGTGACAGTATGCGTACCTTCGGATCTGAAACAGATGAGTGTGAATTTGCAAGGACCTATCATCGTGAATGTGGACGAGCGAAAGGCAGGTCAGATCATCGTAGATCCGGATCAATATCCGGTCAAGTTCCCTATCTATGATATCTTAAAATCGGGAAAGGCAGGTGATTAAGATGTTGGCTCTTTCCAGAAAAAGAGGAGAATCTTTAATCCTCAACAATAATATCGAAATAACGATCTTGGATATCAAAGGAGATCAAGTCAAGATCGGCATTAACGCACCTAAGGAGATACCGATTTATCGCAAAGAGGTGTATTTACAGATTCAAGCAGCGAACAAAGCTG
The DNA here is from genome assembly GCA_031262285.1 of Lachnospiraceae bacterium. Next base: position 5,539 of record JAISHZ010000079.1, read on the forward strand.
CGACCAACGCGGAAGGAATGAGCAAATTGAGAGATTTGCTTGGGTAAGTGAGAAATTTTTGGGATCCTATTCATTTTTGTATAAGAACGGTCGATAGACTTGGTAAGAAGGCACCAAACACAGACAGGATTGTGTATTGAAATCAGTTTCAAGGATCGAAACCCTACAATTTCACATGGAGGTGAAGAAAGATGGCAGTGGAACCATTGGGAAGTCTTATGAGCGTCCAGGCTCAAAATATATCCGTTAAGAAGCCGTCAAGTACGGAAGTATCACAGCAAACGCAAGTCAAAGAAGTATCACAAGATGTGGCGATAGTTGACAAGACAACACCTGCTGTAGAGTACGCCAGATCCAAAGAACAAGCGGACAATGGCGACAATTCAAAACAGCAACCCAAAGAACAGACGACAGAGCAAATGAAGCGTGCGGTTGATAAGCTCAATAAAAGTTTACCGCATTCTGAAGCAATTTTTGGATTTCATGATGCGACCAATCGTGTTACGATCAAGATCGTCGATAAAGAGACCAAGGAAGTGCTCAAAGAATTACCGCCCGAGAAGACTTTGGATATGATATCAAAAGTATGGGAGCTGGCGGGGATGCTGATCGACGAGAAGAGATAGGGGGTAGAGTATGCCAATACGAATAACAGGCATGAATTCCGGATTGGATACCGAGGCAATCGTGAAAGGACTCGTGGAAGCGCGCCAGATCAAGGTAGACTCCACCAAGAAGGAACAAACAAAGCTAGAATGGAAGCAGGATGCGTGGAAGACGCTGAATTCAAAATTTTATGGATTTTACACTTCGACGCTTACCGGCATGACATATAAAAGTTCTTATATGAAGAAATCGACTTCCGTATCAGACAGCAATATCGCTAGTGTTTTGACTTCCAATACTGCGATGAATGCTCAGCAAAATATGGTGGTGAGCAAGCTGGCCAAGACAGGATATTTGACCGGTGAGAAAATCGCGGCAGCGGATGGCAAGCCAATCGCAAGTGCAGCGACGAAGCTTGCAGACTTAGGGATTGCAGCGGGAAGTTCCTTTGACGTTACGATCGGAAGCGGCGCGAGCGCAAAGACGACTTCCATTGCGATAGAAGCGGACACGACGATTGAAGATGTAGTGAATCGGTTCAAAGAGATCGGTTTGAGCGCAAACTTTGATACCAAGAATAGTCGTTTCTATCTGAGCGCACAAGGCAGCGGAGCAGCGAAAGATTTTACGATCAGTGCTAATTCTGTCAATGGGGTCGAATCGATAGAAGCTCTGGGACTGACGACAAATTACGATCAATATTTGGATATTTATCGTCAATTTGATGATTTTACCACCAACACTGTCGCAAAAGATGCTTATATTGAAAACGAATCGTATCAAAGAGCACAGGCAGCAAAAGCATTATCGGATACATTGGCAGGGTCGATTGCAGACT
>JAISHZ010000168.1 GCA_031262285.1 Lachnospiraceae bacterium
GTTTCTTTCCCAAAGTACGCCACTGCTTTTTATGGGAGACGAATTTGGCAACACCCAACTGGGCAACAACAATCCGTACTGTCAAGACAATGAAATCGCATGGGTAAACTGGAGTGCGATCGATAAATGGCATGATTTGTATGACTTTACGTGTGATTTGATCCGATTACGGCAAAAACATCCGATTTTACACTGTACCAATCCGATACAAATTCAAGATTGGCGCTCCTACGGTTATCCAGATTTGTCTTATCATGGTTCTTCCCCGTGGAAACCTGATTTTACTTACGAAAGTCGCTTTCTGGGACTGTTGTATTGCGGAGCGTATGCTGAGGATTCTTATTTTTATATCGCCATCAATATGCATTGGGAAGCGCTCTCCTACGCTCTACCTCGACTTCCCAAAGGGATGAACTGGGAAATCGCGCTTGCCACCTGTGAACAGTCTCCATCCGACGATCCTTTGATCATTCCTGCCAGAAGCATTATTGTGCATATCGCGGACGTGCACATTCATGCGCATACCGAATAAAATACAGTAAAGAAGCTCAAAGGAATCTGAAGATGAATTGTCTTTTATTACTTTGCTTGCTATGCTGTAACAATTGCCAAAGCGGATGCGCCGGGAATGTAGCCGGAGCAACTAACGATACATTAGATAATCCTTGCGACGCGTGTGATTCTTGTGGCGCACAAGAGGATCCCTATCCTACTCGTCCTTCTTGCGAACCTCCCAGACGTCCCGAACCGCCTCGTCCGGAATTTCGCCAAAACAGAGGACCTCGTCCGATTTACCCCAATAACACGGGAGCAGACTGCGGCTGCGATTGACGCAGGTTAATCTCAAACAAAAAGACATCTGCGATAGGAACGCCTACGCGCAGATGTCTTTTTGTTTGAGTGCTATTTATCCATTAGAAGAATTTAATTCTTTCCATAAATTGTTGTACAAAGCATCTCCTTCTTCCCCCAAGTATTGAAACGTTTCCAGCTCATACTGTGATAAATCCGGAAACGCAATGGGTGAATTGCGGATTTCTTCGTCTTCCACAAGTTGTTGCGCCGCCACATTCGGCGTGGAATAGGTGATATATTCAAAATTCATCAAAGCCACATCGGCACGACACATAAAATCAATAAATTTTTCGGCGTTTTCTTTGTTTTGTGCGTTTTTGGGGATAACCCATCCATCAAGCCACACATTGGTGCCTTCTTCCGGAATCACATATTCCAAATCCGGATTTTCCCTCTGCGTGAAAATCGCTTCTCCGGAATAAATCACGCCAAGAGCCGCTTCTCCGCCGATCATCTTATCTCTGACTTCATCGATCAAGTAGGCTTGTACCAAAGGTTTTTGCATAATCAAATCTTCTTTTGCAATCTGCAATTCTACTTCGTTTAAGGAATTCGCAGAAAAACCGTTCTTCTTAAGCGCCACCATAAAGATATCTCGCACAGAACTTTGCATTAGGATATTCCCCTCGTATTGTTCATCCCAGAGAATACTCCAACTCGTCACAGGCTCCGTGACCATCGTGGTATTGTAGAGAATCCCTACCGTTCCCCAACAGTACGGGACGAAGTAGCGATTGTCCGGATCAAACTGCTTTGCCTGTTCATAATACTGCGCACCGATATTCGCTTGTGCGTTGGGCATATTGTCAAAATCAAGCTCTGCCAACATATCATTTTCCATCATTTTCTGAACCATATAGTCAGAGGGGCAAATGACATCATATACAGAAGCGCCTGCTTGTACCTTGGGGTACATCAATTCGTTGGTCTCGTATTCGTCGTAAATCACATTGATGCCGGTTTCTTCTTCAAACATCGTCAGGACTTCGGGTTCAATATATTCCCCCCAATTGTAGACATACACTCTTCCGTTTTCACCGTCTACATCGTCCCCTGCACAGCCAACGAGAGCCAGCGTCAATATCAAAGAAACAAGAAGCAGCATTCCCTTCTTCCATTTGGCAATTCTACGCGCTACGATTTGTTGTTTCTGATTCCATTTTTTCATGTAATGTTTCCTTTCTAATGTGTCGGTTAATCCTCTTTTGGCGCGACTTTCTTTTTGGGTGTGTAATTGACGAGGATCAGTAAGATCAAAACGACTACAAATATCATCGTGGACAGCGCGTACATTTCCGGTTTAATTCCTTTGCGCACTTCTGTATAAATCTTCGTAGACAGCGTATCCACTCCGGGACCTTTCGTAAAATGCGTAATGATAAAATCGTCGAGCGACATCGTAAATGCCATTAAGAATCCGGACAAAATACCGGGTAAAATATCCGGAAAAACCACTTTCATAAACGCTTGAAAAGGCGATGCACCCAAATCCAACGCGGCTTCTTGTGTATGAGGATTTAACAAACGAAATCTGGGTAATACGCTCAAAATCACATATGGGATATTGAATGTAATGTGTGCCAAAAGAATCGTCCAAAATCCGAAATGTACGCCAAGACTGATAAACAGGAGCATCAAAGAGATACCGGTGACGATCTCCGCGTTGAGCATCGGAATATTCGCAACACCGATAAAAATCGTTCGATTGCGCTTCTTCATCTTTTGAAATGCGACACAGGCAATCGTTCCGATCAGTGTCGCAATCAAGGCAGAAAAGAACGCAAGTGCCAACGTATTCCACAAAGCATTCAATATCGCTTCATTTTCAAATAAACTGCGATACCAGGTGAAGGTGAATCCTCCCCACTTCGCTCTCGTCCGACTGTTGTTAAAGGATAGAACCATCAGCGTCATGATCGGCGCATACAAAAACAACATAATCAATCCGATGTAAATTCTGCGCAAAGCGTTACGCATAGGATCGCTCCTTTCTCCAAAGAGTAGCGGTTAAAACATCGTCCCTTCATTGGTATCGGTAACCGCGCTGATGACCATATTGAGGAGGATGAAAAGCATCAGTACGATCGACAACCCGCTACCCAAATTCCAATTGCCGGTCTGCGTGAATTCCTGTTCAATGACATTGCCGATCAGTAGGATCTTACCTCCACCTAGGATCTTCGTAATCACAAAGGTGGTCAGCGCGGGTATCAAGACCATCGTTACGCCGCTGATCACACCGGGGATACTTAATGGTAATGTGATTTTTAAAAATGTCTGCACGCCGTTCGCGCCCAAATCTCGAGCCGCGTTGACGACGTTTTTGTCAATTTTCATCAAAACATTGTAGATCGGCAGCACCATGAAGGGTAAGAAATTGTATACCATACCCAACACGATCGCAGATGGAGTATTGATAATGGAAAGTGTCGGAAGGTGCAGGAAACTTAATATCCCATTCAGCACACCTGTTTTTTCCAATAATGTCTGCCACGCTAATGTGCGAAGCAAAAAGTTCATCCACATCGGTAAGATGAAGATCAAGACGAGGTACGTATTTCGGTTCCCGCTCTTATGATTGCTTGTGCATAGCATCATTGCCAAAGGATACGCCAAAATGAAGCACAAAAAGGTACTCACTACGGAAAGCTTGACCGCCTCCCACAATGCTTTTGCGTGCTCCGGTGTCGTGATGGCCGCCACATTCTGTAGTGTAAATGCGCCATTCTTATCCGTCAGTCCATAATAAAAGACAATACACAGCGGTATGATGATAAAAAGAGCCGACCAAACCAGATAAGGAATCGACAACAGCTTTCTATTCATGAATGCTCCCATCTGCGCACTCTTGGCGCGCGTACGAATCAGGGAGTTTGAAAGTTCCCTTTACTTTCAAACTTGCTAACTGCTTCCTCATCCTCTGACATGGGTTTATTCATGATCTGAATATTAAAAGGATCCACTCGGATTCCCACGTCAGAACCTACTTCGTGCATCTTGGTGGAATGTACCAGCCACTCGAATCCGCCCGCCATGACTTCCATTTCATAATGAACTCCCTTAAAAATAAGGTGAGTCACCCTTCCCTGTAAAATACCGTTTTGCGGATTGGTCAACTCCACGTCTTCCGGTCGAATGACCACATCCACCGGGTGATTTTTCCCGAATCCGTCGTCAACACAAGGGAATTTCGCGCCAAAGATTTCCACTAGTCTATCTTCTATCATGGTGGCGCTTATAATATTACTATCGCCGATAAAGTCTGCTACAAACGCGTTTTCCGGTTCATTGTAAATACCTTCCGGTGTGCCGATTTGTTGAATGTAGCCTTGATTCATCACCACAATGGTATCTGACATTGTGAGGGCTTCTTCTTGGTCATGTGTAACGTAAATAAACGTAATACCCAATTCATTTTTCAGACGAATCAACTCGTATTGCATATCTTGACGAAGTTTTAGGTCCAGTGCGCCAAGGGGTTCGTCCAACAAAAGAAGTTTTGGTTCATTCACGATCGCTCGTGCGATGGCGATGCGTTGTTGTTGTCCGCCGCTGAGTGAATCGGGCATCCTTCTTTCATATCCGTCGAGATTGACCAGTTTGAGCGCATATTTGATCTTGTCGCGGATATACGCCGCGCTTTTGTTCTTGATTTTGAGTCCGAACGCGATGTTTTCTGCCACATTCATATGGGAAAATAGAGCGTATTTTTGAAATACAGTGTTTAATTGTCTCTTATTGGGTGGTAGTACGGTGATGTCTTTCCCGTCAAAGATCACTTGTCCTGTGTCCGGCTTTTCAAAGCCTCCCATAATGCGTAAGGTCGTCGTTTTGCCGCAGCCGCTGGGACCTAAGAGGGTCAAAAATTCATTTTCTCGAATAGAGAGGTTCATGTCGTCTAATACGAGTTGACCGTCAAATGATTTGGAGATGTTCACAAGATTAACCAGTGATTTCTTCATCTGTCTTCACCCCTTCCCTTCTCTGCAGTAAAATCGCAAGCTTTGAAAATGCTATATTCTTCAGTGTTCTCGTGTATACAAATTGTTCGATCTGCTGACGCAG
>JAISHZ010000215.1 GCA_031262285.1 Lachnospiraceae bacterium
GGCATCAAGAGCTTCCATCATCAATTCATCCGCGTCTAGTTCGCATTCTTCTTTGTCTATGAGAATCTGCCCTCTCTGATCAAAAAGAAATGAGACGCAACCCGGTGTGCCGATACTACCCTGCCCTTTGGTAAAGGCACTGCGAACATTGCCTGCTGTACGGTTCTTGTTGTCGGTCAGAGCATCTACGATGATCGCAATCCCGCCGGGACCATAGCCTTCATACGTCACATATTCGTAATTGACATTGTTGGCATCTCCCGCAGCTTTCTTAATCCCTCGTTCTATGGTTTCATTTGGCATATTATTGGTTTTGGCTTTGGCGATGACAGTTGCAAGCTTAAAATTGTGAGCAGGATCGGGGCCTCCTTCCTTCACGGCGACTGCAATCTCTCGTCCCAGAATGGTAAAGATTTTCCCTTTCGCTGCATCGTTTCGTTCTTTTTTGTGTTTAATATTGGCAAATTTTGAATGACCTGACATATTCCCTCCTGCTGTTATGTGTTTCTGGTTATGCGGACTCTTTGTATCCGTTTGTTTTCGACTGATAGTACTTGAAAATGATATCCATATGCGTCCATTTCAAACTGCTCGTTTTCCTCCGGTATTTTGTCCATTCGTGAGATCAAAAAACCGTTGAGCGTGTCAAATTCTTCTTCTTCAAAGGTGATACCCAGGCAATCTTCCAATTCGACAAGCGGACTCATTCCTTCTACGACATACTCATCTTTGCCCTTTTCTTCGATGTATTCTACATCTTCGTCGTATTCATCCATGATATTTCCGACGATTTCTTCCAAAATATCTTCCATCGCGACGAGTCCGTCCATTTGACCATATTCGTCCACTACGATCGCCATTTGCAATTTATTCCTCTGCAATTCGGAAAAGAGTTCATCGATATGTTTGGTCTGTGGTACAAAATAGGGTTCACGCAGCAACCCTTCTATCGATGTAATGGATCTCGTCGTATCTTCTTGCTTTCGCATGGCATGAACAGCATCTCGCAAATGCAATATTCCCACTACAAAATCTACATTCGTCAGATAAACCGGGAAACGGCTGTTCTTTTCTTGTAAGATAAAAGCGACGGCTTCTCTTAATGTCATATTTCCATCTACTGCTGTTACTTGACTTCGTGGGGTCATGATGTCCTGTGCTTCTTTGTCCGCGAAATCAAAAATATTCGTGATCATCTCCGCTTCGCTCGCTTGTATCAATCCTTGTTCATGCCCTTCATTGACCATATTGATGATCTCTTCCGTAACATCTCCTGTATCCGTAATCTTTTTCGCGCCAAAGATTCGCATGATCAGTAAAAGAGAGGCGTTCACCAAGCGCGTAAATGGCGAGAGAATACACACTGCGATCGTAGCGGGTGTGATCCATAGGTAAGCGACCTTTGTAGGATTGCGGGAAGCGATCTTCGCGGGGAGGAGGATTCCGAACGTCAATACTATGTAAAGAAGAACGGCTATGGAGACTACAGCTGCGACCACTTGTAGAATGTGCTGTAAGAGAGGATCTGCTTGTTGTGAGAACCCGGTGATCCAAGTCAGAAAGGTATGGATATTTTTCTGTCCGACGGAAAAGAAGAAAATCCCGGCTCCCAAATGATTGAGTGTAACCGCAAGTTGAAGTGTATTCTTGTAATCGTTTGGGTGATTGATCAGCCTAGACAATCGGGCAGATTTTTTGTCTTTGTCTTCTACAGATTTACGCAACACTTCTTTGGCATTGAGTTGTGAGATCGCTGCTCCGAAACCATAAAAGAACATATCGATCACCACGGTGATGAAAAGAAGAAAATAACTGGCACTAGGGCCGTCCTCTCCCATGAAATTGTATCCTCCGATTCTGTCTGTACTGTATTTTGGTCAATACTGGTTCCGCTTTGGCGGACAACTCATCATATCATTTGTGCCTACTACCGTCAAGAAGGTGACCTTTGTTCATTTGCTTATGTATTCAGTTCCAAGCTGATCATCAAGGCAGTATTGACCTTACGCATAATCTCTCCTTCTAAATGACAGACTTTATCTTTCAATCGTTTCTTATCAATCGTTCGTAATTGCTCCAATAGTATCACGGAATCTTTGTCCATATCGTAGTTTGACGCGGTGAGTTCTATGTGTGTCGGCAGTTTCGCTTTATTCATTTTGGATGTGATCGCTGCGCATATCACAGTCGGACTATGTTTATTCCCCACATCGTTTTGTACGATGAGTACCGGGCGAATCCCACCTTGTTCGGAACCGATCACCGGTCGCAAGTCTGCGTAGTATATATCTCCTCTTTTCATAGTTTCCCTTGTCCTCCGCTTTTCCTGTAATACTGTATCTACCATTTTCTAGCATTTCACTTCGCTTGTAGAGTAGTATTACCGGTTTCTTCGAAGGTATTCATGATAGTATATTCCTTGAAATAAGGATTTTTTCCTAATAGACGGTGGTTATTTGTTCAGACGCTTATATTGAGTCGCTTCTATCGCGTTGCTCTATTGAGTCGCTTATATTGAGTTGCTTCTATTGAATTGCTTCTATTGCGTTGCTTCTATTGCGACGTATCTGCGATACTCTCTTTTTTCTTGGGATATTGTTGCTCCGGATCATATTTCAAGTCAAATAAATCCATCACATCTGCTCCGAAAAGATTGTGCATGAATGAATAAATATTATGATTGATGATTTCAAGTTGTTGTTTTTGAATCAGATTTTCTTTGAGTTCATCACGAACTCTTGACACCCACTCGTTAATCTGCGTGATTTGATCCGTGTTGATACGCATTTGTCCATACGCGTAATTCATAGTGGCTATCATCAAAGAACGATTTACCTTGTCAATCCGTTCCGGAAAGTCTTCTAATTCCAACTGATAATCATGCAATTTATCATTACATTCTTCGATCAGACGCTTGTTCTCTTCGATCTTTTCCACCAGCCGTCTGACATCCTTAGCAGCGCCTTGTTCTAAGTCGTTCACCAAGGGGACGATTTCGTCCATCAGTCTTTTCTTGATTTTGCGCAAATCTTTGGATTCCGTTGTGATCTTCCCTTGACGCTTGATCAAGTCGTTGAGATTCTTTTCTAAATCTGCAACTTGTGCGTTCTGGATCGCAGTGGCGAACATTCGGTACCATTTATTATCCAGCGTAAGGACCGGTATCTTCTTTCCCGCAAGAGCTCCTATAAAAACTTCTTCTTTGTTGATAGATTGTTCCATTTGACTCCCCTGTACGCGCCTTTGGCGCGTCTCTGTATCAAAGAGTTTGAAAGTATCCTTCTTTCAAACATACTCCCCTGTACGGTTACAGTTCACGCGTTCGCCGATGTACATTCACAGGCAGTGTATCCCGGACGAACCGCGCAGAGCCGAGGGGAGTTTTGGGTGTTAGACTCTCTGAGCGTTCCGATGAGCCCGTGCAGGGAAAATGCGCGCACAAGCAAGCGCTCATTTTCCCTTGGTCTCATCTCCACAGAACGTATAACACCCAAAACTCCCCTCGGCTCTGTGCGGTTCTGTGCTTCGATTGGCTATAAAC
>JAISHZ010000235.1 GCA_031262285.1 Lachnospiraceae bacterium
AGTTCATGTGATGTCGACAGACCCCCGTCAGAGAAAGCCAGATCATACCCCGATACTGTCTGAGCAAAACTTGCTAGATGTGCGTTCGCCAGGCCGGGTGCAACGCCCGGATACCAAGCATTGATCGTATCAGCTTGTAGCATATTATTGTAAAGATCAGGTTCTAACTGCTCCGCGCCAAAATCCCATACATCGATTTTGTCCGGGTCGTAGGCAACCGCCTCTTGCTGCTCATCCGCCATGACCTGTAAACCTGCGTCAATGTAGACCGTGGGGAGCATCATCACCAAACAAAGTATGAATGCGATACGCTTACGTAATTTCTCCATGGTTCTGTTGCTGATCCATCGTTGATGGATTGACTTTTTTCGAGATGCCGGATTCTGTTTTTTACTTAGCCTTTGTAAATTCATTCTCTTATCCTTTGTATGTGTCAACGCAATTTTTATAGTTTTTAATTATTTACAGTTTTTTCCCTTCCAAAGAAAGCATTGATTGATTTTTTCAGTATAACAAATCTAATCACATTGTTCAATCATCAATGCACTAGAAAAATCTTCAAAAACTCCTCAAGAAGCGTTCGATTTATCAGTAGAAAATAAGTTCAACATGTGATAAGATGTGAAGAAATTTACAGCAACCGCACCGCAAAACCTATATAACGCATCTGAAACGGAGTCCATCATGAAGCAATCCTACATACGAAATTTACTATATGGCGTCTCACTTTTATGGACATGCAGCCCCAAACGAGTGGTTCACATCGCGCTGCAGCAAATCGCCCGCTACTTTGAATGGCTGTTCTATTCTGTGTATTTCATGCGTTATATCATCGAAAGCATGGAAAGCGGTCTGTCGTTTGAGAAACTAACCAGCATGGTACTCCTATTTGCCGTCGTCTTTTGCACGCTTGGTCTCTATGGTTCCTATTATCGCACGAGTGTGATCGTATTGACAGATACTGTGATTCACCAAAAGCTGTACGCCAAACTCTACGCCAAAGCAGCCAATGTAGAGTTGGCATGCTACGAAAACCCGGAATTCTACAGTAAATATACGATGGCGATCAATGGCGCAGCAGAAAAACTCATCGCTTGTACCACATCCTTTTTTGAAATCATCTTTGGCGTGGTGGCTTCTGCGATAGCTTTTTATGCGATCTTGTCGATTGATCCGTGGATGGGTTTCTTTGTCTTGGCACCTTTATTGGGGAACTTCCTATTCGGCCGCATTCAAGCGAAGATCAATTACAAAAGAGATATGGACGATGTGAAAAATGTGCGGAAAGCGGCATATGTGAATCGCGTGATGTATCTGGCGGATTATGCGAAAGAAATCAGATACACCAATATCTACAAACTCATGATGGACAAGTTTACCATAGCCACCGGCGATAGCATGCGCGTGATCAAACACCATTCCAAGAAAGCCTCTTGGAGCATGTGGTTTCGTAATATCTTGACGTTTCATATTTTCTTTGAAGGGGTGACTTGCTACGCCGCGTTTCGCTGTATGGTATCGGGATCGATCGGACTGGGAGATTTGACGATCGTCTTTACCGCTATGACTGCCACCAGTTGGATCATGATCGGACTCTTTGATGCGGTGAATACCGCCATGCAAAATGGTGTGATGGTTGGCTATTTGAAGAACTTTTTAGATTATGAGGCTACAATACCTGAAGATCAGGGTGGAATACTACCGAGCACGCAGATTGATTCGATTGAGTTTCGCGATGTCAGCTTTGCCTATCAAGAGGGAAAACCGATGATCTCCCATGTGTCTTTTCGCGTGTACGGTGCGAAAACCGTGGCGCTCGTGGGTCATAATGGCGCAGGAAAAACCACGCTGATCAAGTTGCTGCTGCGCCTCTATGATCCAACGGAAGGCGAAATTTTACTAAATGGTGTGAATATCAAAAAATATAACTTAAAGGCGTATAGGGATCTTTTCGGCGTCGCCTTTCAAGATTATAAAATGATGGCGTTTTCCTTGCGGGAAAATATTCTGATGGGAAATCGTCCGGGTGATGAGACGCAAGTAGTGAACAGCGCTTTGCAAAAAGCCGGTGTATATGAACGGGTGCTAAGATTTGAAAACGGCTTAGATGCCAATTTGACCAAAGAATTTGATGCTGCGGGTGAGGCACTTTCCGGCGGTGAAACGCAAAAAATCGTCGTGGCGCGTGCCTTTGCCAAGGAAGCGAGCATTTTACTATTTGACGAACCTTCTTCGGCATTGGATCCCATTGCTGAATATGAATTGTACGAAAGTATCCGCAAAGAGCGCGGCGGTCACATGGTTTTCTTTATTTCCCACCGTCTATCCTCCGTCAAAGATTCTGATGTCGTCTGGATGCTGCAAAATGGAGAAATCATCGAGAGCGGCACACACGAAACATTGATGAAACAAAAAGGCGTTTATGCGGATATGTACCAGAAACAAGCGGTGAATTATCTGGCATTAGAAAAAGAAGGAGCATAGATGAGCGCGAATCACAAAGACATAAAGAATTCCGAGACTTCAAGAGCGACTCAGAACACGACCAAGATAACCAAAGCTTCAAGAGCAACTCGCAAAAACACAAAGAGTTCCGAAGCTTTAAGTGCCACTCAAAAAGACACGAAGGGAACTGTGGCTTTGACAACGACTCAAGAAAACATAAAGAAAATCGGAGCTTCGAAAGCGATTCATAAAACTACGAAAGCCTCCTCAAATTTTAGGACAGTGTTGAAACATAATCAAAAACTGTTTCGTCTTTGCTTTCAAACGGATAAGAAATATTTCATCATCCTCATTCTGAATGAACTGCGAAATAGCGGCATCGTCTTTTTGGAATTCACCTTGGGGCGTAGCTTGGTGTTGGA
>JAISHZ010000236.1 GCA_031262285.1 Lachnospiraceae bacterium
CCGCCTTGAAATGATGAAAGGGATGAGCGAGGGGATTCTCATCGCTTTTTATGCATTTTGGGCATACTGCGTGGTATTTCGACCGTATGACCAGATTCGCTACATCGGTATTTACGATAACCCAAATATCAACGCATTGTTCTACTTGATTTGTCTGGCAGGGGCTTTGACGAAATGGTACGAGGCAATCCGAAACGGTTCCCATAAACTGTACCGTATTTTTTTATATCTGACGATCGGCTGTATCATAGCTATGCTATTTATGACCATCGGACGGATCGCTTGGGTAAGCGCATTTTTTATGATCGTATCTGCGCTATATTTGATTTCCAGAGATGAATATATACACCACAAAACATCAGCTCTCCACAAAGCGTTGCTGCAACGCATAGTAATCTTTTGTCTTACATTTCTCATAACAATCCCTGCTTGCTATTGCACCATACGCTATATTCCGCCTATATTTCATCATCCGGTTTGGTTTTGGGGAGAAGGATGGAGTGAAGAAGAGAGAGTCCTTTCCAAGGATCCTTGGAATTCCGAGAAATATGTGGATCCGGCAGAATTATTAGAGGCTACATTTGGTCGATTATCCAAGACGGTAACGGATCTTTTTGAATTATCAGCTTCCATTACCCCAAGAGTTTACGCCGCTTCCAACGCAGTACTGACCAATCCCAACGACCAACAAAATGCCTATATGATTCGAGGGACTATCTATTCCTTCTTTTTTCGGAATTTGAATCTCAGAGGGCACGAAGCTGATTTTGGCTTTCAATTAACCCCAAACTATTGGGTGGGTCATGCTCACAATATTCTATTACAGATGGGAACGGATTTTGGATTTCCTGTCGCGATTTTATTTCTATGCTTACTGCTGATGAGTTTGACGGATAGCGCACGGCTGCTGCGTAATCGGCAAGCACCTGTGGCGCAAGCAGGGATGTGCTTTTGGTTCGTCATGGCGATTCTGATCTTCGGAATGTTGGAATATAGTTGGGGATCTTGTTCTCTCAATATGATTCTATTGTTCCTAAACTGGGGGTATTTGTTTCAACCCTTGTCGCAAAGTCCGGAATCAATCAAAATACTTTCAGCAACCGACTCATTAGATAAGGATTCACGTAACTTTCCAAAAGGCACCCAATCACGACTGCTCCGATGATCATCAGTAACATAAGCAGCTTCTGAAACAGAACTTTGCGTCCACTCTCAGATGTCGTCACAGTGGCCGTCGCGTGTAGACTACGATAAAGCTGTTCACTCCAGAGAAAAAGTGCGATAAACGCCGGAATATAAAGCAAATATTGCGGGAAAATACCGACAAGAGCAAAGAGAATACCCTTCATGCCATAGCGAATCACGAGAGCGGATAAGAACATCCCTGTCGTGATTCCAACCCAAAGGGCAGATGCGCTGATAATGAAAATCCCCAGATAGGTGGAAGCCAATAGAATCAAAAAGGCGATAAGTTTCAACCTCTCCCACAAAACATAGACAAAGAGTGTGTTTCCATCCACTGTCATATACTTCATCTGATAAAGAGACGCTTCATCAAAAAGACCTGTCTTTTCCAAAAAAAGACTTTTCCCGATATTCATCACCAATATACCGAGAACCAATCCAATCAAAAATAGAAAGAGAAAAGGAATTCTTCCGCTTTGTGTCCGAAAATGAATCCGCATCCGTCCGCACCCACTTTTGCTGTCAACTTCCCTCTCTTTGAATATCACTCAAGAAGAAGGATAAGCTTTTCTTTCTTCTATAAGTATGCAAAAAGGGTACGGAAGATACCCAAAAACAACTGACACATTGTGATCAAGGGTTACTTATTCACGCCTACGGCGTTCACAGTGACAAATCGCACACATCACGATGCGTTGAAATCATCTCATGGTGATGTGGCGATTGCAACCCTTGCGAAATTGTGCATTCTGCACAGTTTCGGCTGCGCGGATACCACCTGTGAATCGTAGCGATCAAGGTACCACTACGATATTCCTCTGCAATACTTTTGTACATATGCGAGAATCGCACTGACCGTCTTGGAATCTTGTAATTTCCCTTCATAGATCATGCTTAACAGGTCATCTACTTCATATGCGCATACTTGTAAAAATTCATTTTCGTCTAAATGCTGTTTCCCCAAAGTCAACCCTTTCGCAACGTAAATATCAATCTTTTCATTGCAAAACGCGATGGTCGTATGGATGCTGATTAAAAACTCCAATGTTTCGCAGTCACAACCGGTCTCTTCCGAGAGTTCTCTACGCGCGCATACGATGGTCGGTTCGTCCTCTGTATCCAACGCTCCTGCGGGAATTTCCAGTGCCTCTCGATCCAGCGCGTTTCTGTACTGACGAACCATGAGCAGCTTCCCATCGTCTTGTACTGCAACGACAGCGGCGGCTCCCTTGTGATGTATATAATCCCAAACTGTGACATTTCCATTCGGCAGTTGCATCGTATCTTGATAATAATCAATAATACGCCCCTTTGTGATCAATTCTCTTTTGATCCGTGTTACGTCATTCATTGTGTACCAATCTAAGCGCTATGCTTTCTATGTGTGATGCTTACGTTTTTTCTACTACAGCTTATGCATGATATGCTTCCGCTTTTTTGCATTATGCACTAATGCATTATATTTTGTGCTTCTGTATTTGTGCTGTGTTCTTATGTGTTATCATTGTACACTTTTCATTTTGGTCATGTATTTCCCTTTTTCACATGGTTCGCTAGTATAAAGTCTTTGACTTAGCTGGACTAATCTCGAATCATGTAATGGAACAACAACGCATATGAATATGCAGTCCTCATCAGATATCTTTGTTTTGGTATGAAGACCAGATAAATGTAAATTTCTGTACTAGAGATCTTCTTTCTTATTGACTCGACTTCATGAGAAGTTGTTCGACACTAACCAACTTCACACACAATACAAACAACGCCGCAGCCTGCTGCATTTCTTCCAAACTCGGGAAAGTAGGTGCGATTCGTATATTTTGATTCAACGGATCTTTTCCGTAAGGGAAGGTAGCTCCCGCTCCGGTTAATACCATCCCTGCCTGCTTGCATTTCTCAACAATTGCTTTCGCACAGCCTTCCAAGGCATCAAAGGAAATGAAATATCCACCGGCCGGCGAAGTCCATGTGCCGATACCAAGTCCTGTCAGTTCTTTGTCCAATATCGCCAGAACCGCTTCAAACTTGGGACGAATCAACGCAGCGTGCTTTTCCATATGCGACAAGATCCCATCTAAATTCCCAAAATATCGCACATGACGAAGTTGATTGATTTTGTCACTGCCGATGGTTTGGATGGTAAGTGACTTTTTAATATCCGCCAAATTGGCCGAGGAGGCAGCAAGCGCGGCGACCCCACCACCGGTAAAACTAATCTTGGAAGTCGAACAAAACTCGTAAACCATATCGGGATTCCCTGCTTTTTCACATTCCGATAAAATGTCTAAAATATGGTCTTTGTGATCTGTATAAAGGTAATGCACCGCATACGCATTGTCCCAATAGATACGAAAATCACTTGCGGCAGGTTTTAAGGACGCAAATCTTTTTACTGTTTCGTCCGAATAAACAATTCCTTGCGGATTGGAGTATTTCGGAACGCACCAGATACCTTTGATCGCAGGGTCATTCGTCACATACGCTTCCACCATGTCCATATCCGGTCCGCTTGGTGTCATAGGAATCGGTATCATCTCAATCCCAAAATGCGCTGTGATGGCAAAATGACGGTCATAACCGGGTACCGGGCATAGAAATTTCACGCTCTTGCATTGACACCAGGGTGTATTCCCCATTACACCATGAGTCACACTACGCGAGACAGTATCATACATTATCGAAAGACTGGAATTGCTGTATACAATGACATTTTGGGCAGGAACTTCCATGATTTGCGCTGCCAATTCTTTTGCTTCCGGGATACCGTCCATGTCGCCGTAATTGCGAACATCTACGCCATCCGTCGCTTTCATCGCGCTTTCTTTACCCAATATATCCATCAGATCCATCGCCAGATCAAGCTGTTCCGGATTGGGTTTGCCTCGTGACATATCGAGTTTCAACCCTTTCGCTTGTGCTTGTTCGTATTGAAGCGTCAGTTCTTTTTTGAGTTGTAGCAATTCCTCTGTGCTTTGTTCATGGTATGCTTTCATATATACTCCCATCTGCTTGCCTAAGGCGCGCTTATCAATCACGGTATTCTAACGATATTACGATTCAACCCTTCGGCGCTCATCGCAACATATCAAGGTACCACCCATGTAAAATAAAGGCGGTGAGTCCTCATGTAAATGATCACTGGCAGTTTATTTCAATAGTAAAGACTTCCCGGTCATCTCTACGGGTTGCTCTTTCCCAATGATTTCTATCAGTGTTGGCACGATATCTGCCAAACATCCGCCTTCTCGCAGGCGATATGCCGGGTCGTAATTAATCAAAAGGAATGGAACCGGATTGGTCGTATGCGCGGTAAAAGGTTCTTTCGTAGTCTCATCGATCATCTGCTCCGCGTTGCCGTGATCCGCACAGAGGAACAATACGCCGTCTTTCTTTAAGATAGCGTCCACCGCTTTGCCCACGCAAGTATCTACCGCCTCGATCGCTGCAATCGCTGCACTCTCCACTCCGGTGTGTCCGACCATATCCGGATTGGCAAAATTAATGATGATGACATCATACTTGTCGCTTTCGATCGCTGCCGTCAACTTCTCGCATACTTCATAAGCACTCATTTCCGGTTTCTTATCATAAGTCGCTACTTTCGGTGAAGCGACTAAAATGCGCTCTTCTCCTTGATTTGGCTTTTCTACCCCACCGTTAAAAAAGAATGTTACATGCGCATACTTTTCTGTTTCCGCGATTCGAGCTTGCGTCATGTTGTTTGCGGCAAGCCACTCTCCGAAGGTATTAGTAATGGAGATTTTTTCAAATGCTACTTCTTTATTCGGTATGGTAGGATCGTAATCCGAAAAGCAAACATATACGATTTGTTTACGATCCCCGCGTGCAAATGCGGTAAAATCGTCCATACAAAAAGCTCTGGTAATTTCACGTGCACGATCAGGGCGGAAGTTGAAAAAGATCACGGAATCACCATCTTCGATCATAGCGACAGGCTTATCATCTTGGCAAATCACGGTAGGTTTCACAAATTCGTCTGTCTCGCCACGTTCGTAAGATCCTTCTATCGCCGCTGCAGCGCTCGACGCGTAGATCCCTACGCCCTGTGTCAAGGCTTGATAGGCAGGTTCTACGCGATTCCAGTTCGTATCACGATCCATTACATAGTATCTTCCGATGACGGTCGCGATCTTACCGACTCCGATTTGATTCATCTGAGCTTCGAGTTCACGCGCATATTCAAGACCACTCGATGGCGGAGTGTCACGTCCGTCCAAGAAGCAGTGTACATAGACTTTCTGTAAATGATGACGTTTCGCTAGTTCCAACAATCCGTATAAATGCGTATTATGGCTGTGGACACCACCGTCTGAAAGCAATCCCATGAAATGGATCGCACTATCATTCTTTTTGCAATTTTCCACGGCTTTCAATAGAATAGGATTATCAAAAAAAGTGCCGTCCAGTATTTCTTTCGTGATTCGCGTCAGTTCTTGATACACGATTCTGCCGGCTCCCATGTTTAAATGACCGACCTCCGAATTGCCCATTTGTCCTTCCGGTAAGCCCACTGCCATTCCACTAGCCTGTCCTTGTACAAAGGGGTATTTCGCCTTTAATTGATCCATCACGGGTGTATTGGCTTCTTTCACCGCATTCCCATGCTTTTCGTCACGCAACCCATAGCCGTCCAATATCATTAATACGACTGGCCTATTTCCCATTTGACGTTCTCCTATCTGCGCGATCTGCGCTCGCAGTTATATGCTATTTTGCTACACTAATCGGTAATTATACTACTGAATGTAGCGCTTCGCAAGCAAATTGAGGAAAATTGGGGTTTCCTGAAACTTACGGAGTTTTGCTTTCGTTTTTTGCCGCAACGACATCTCTTTCTTATTGATGCTCCAATATGCGGATTCTCTCCTCTGCCGGGGGGTAATCGTTACACTGACGATAACTTCCCATCGCTTCTTCGCGATCACCCAAACGTTCATTGATGATACCGATATGATACAGAGGAATATTGTGAGTTGCGTCTTTGTACGTGAATTTTTTCGCAT
>JAISHZ010000287.1 GCA_031262285.1 Lachnospiraceae bacterium
GCGCACAAGCAAGCGCTCATTTTCACTTGGTCTCATCTCCACAGAACGTATAACACCCAAAACTCCCCCCGGCTCTGTGCGGTTCTATGCATTGATTAGCGATAGACGTAGATCGGTGAACGCTTAAATTGTAACAAACTGTCCCCTACTCTGTGCGATTCTGTGCACTGATAAGCGCTTAAACGTAGATTGGCGAACGCTTAAATTGTAACAAACTGTCCCCTACTCTGTGCGGTTCTATGCACTGATAAGCGCTTAAACGTAGATCGGCGAACGCTTGAATTGTAACTGTTGTTTCGATTCAAGCGTTTTAGAGGAGAAATGGCCAGATTGTAAGTGAAATGTACGGTAGAAAGGCGACAGGGTGCTTCAGATTTCCTTTGTTGTTAATATTGCCACGAATTATTTGTACGATCGCCAAAAAAGTAAATGTAATCGCCATATGGAGTATGTAGATGATAAAGTCGCCGCCTTGAATGGTTTCAAAGAGCGCGCTCACGATAAATGCCATCACATCAGCTTTTCCGTACATTTTGGAAAAGAAAAAGAGTTGCAGGAAGCAAAATAGAAGGAGGGATACCATAGAGCGCGGAGATTGATTTTGAGATAGAAGAAGAGGGATTCCAGCCAATACTGCGATGTAAAATAGAAAATCGTACACTTGTCTCGTCTCTATGTCTGTCAGAGAGGCAACAATGAAATAGATCGTCATGACGGCAAAAGCAAAGATTTTTAAGATCGTTGACTTATTTAAAAATATAACCAGAAAGGAGCTGCTCGGTAACGCGCAACAGACGATGAAGCGTGTAGTCCACTGATTGCAGATCATCTTTTGTGACGGATCTTGCGATATTGCCCATCGCAAAAGAAGATCTGCTAAGACTACGATGAATCCAAATAGACTGCCTCCAAAACAGATTGTGTATAGGAATGATATCAAATTTTCACTGTGCGCGAACAATATCTATATCCTCCGTGGCAACTTTCACGATGCGTATCGTTCCCGCAGCAAGTTCCGAATAAAAGTGTTCTATGGTGCTTTCATCCAGTAAAACATTGATTCTTGATGCTGCTGTGATCGAATCTCCGGGTAATATCATTGTTCCGGCTGCATCAAAAACTTGCCAAACGTACACATTTTGCCACATGAATTCTGCAACTTTATCTTTGGTTACTGAAAAAATATGGATTTGATCCCCGCTTCGTAGTATCCCATTACATAGCTGTGCCAAATCATCTGCTTTAATGGCCGCAACAACCGGATTGGTGATATTGGCAGTAATCTTTTCTAAAGAGGTTATCATGGAATGGGTCATAATGGCGCCTTTATCAATCTGTGATTCGATATATTTATCATAGAAAGCGGCTTCATTTTGAATTGCTTGCGGCGGAATCATGTTTTTGTCGATTTCTTTTTGTTCAAAGTATGACATCCAGTTGCTATCGGTCAGATAAACACCGGATTCGATATCTGTTGCTGCTACATAAATCATTTCTTTTTCATACGCGCTCAACGCGTCTTTTTCTATGCTGATTAACATGAAGTATACAAGCATCGCTGCTATGAATGCCACGACTACCGCTCCCGGTAAAATGCTCTTTTTTTCTTTTCTTTCTTTTTCATGCTTTGTCCGCCGTGATGTTTTATGATTTGCCATTTTGCTTCCTATCTCGCTCTCGTTGTAGCGCATTTTGTTCTGTTACTTTGAATTTCTCATACCGCAAGATTTCATATGGGTCTGCAATTTTCATGCTTGATTCGTTACCACATCTACGCAAACTTCCTTGAATGCATAAAATTCTGTCTCAAAAAGTCCTGTTACCCAAAATCCGATCCTGCTGTAAATAGAAGTGGACTCAATCTGTATTCCATTTGGTGTTTGCACACTACCCACACCCCTTGCGTCTTCATAAGTTTCCTTCTCCGATTTGCCAAACTCAGAAACCATCACACGTTTCCCATCGACATTGTAAACAATATACTCCCATACCTCTATCTTTCCCTTGACGATTTGTTGGTTTTTACTTTCCCAATTGTGATTCAAATTTAGATTCTTAGGTAGTAGTTCCATAAAAAGTGTATAAGAATTTTGTGGAGAAGCTATTCGCAACATGTGTGTTTTGCCGTACTCTTCAATATCGATCAATGCAGAAGCCAAAACAGAGGCTGCAAGCGCATCTTCTGCAAATATACCTGCACCGCGAAATGCCGCCAATCTAATTTGCGTCGCCATCACAATGACAAGCAAAAGGAGAAAAAACAATCCCGTTACTGTCGTGACTTGTCCCTCTGATCGCGCGTGCGCAACTCTACCATTCATTGTATTTCCTTCCTTTAAAAAAAAAGTATTTCGTCCCTTACTCTTAAGAGGGTGTTACTGTTTGGCGGTAGACGCCAATATGACTTCAAATTCAAACTGCAGCTTTTCAAAAATAGCCTGCAATAAATCCGAATTCATCAAGAGCGACTTTCCCACGATTTTTCCTCGAATATGAAGTGTGATTTGATTTCCATATGACACTTCATGCATCGTACTCCCGGAAAAATCCGGTGTTTGGATTCCAAGGTTTTCTAATTGTTGGATCAAAGCTGCTTGATCATACGCTGCCAAGTATCCCGCCGTTTCCATGCGAAGCATATAGTTTCTGGCGATTTGATGAGCTTGCGTTTTCACGCTGACCAATTGGATAGCACACAAAAAAGACATCATAACAATGCTAATGGATAGAATCGCAATCCCAACAGGTAAGATATCCACAAGATTTCCCTTACTTTTGTATGGAAAATATGGGAACCGTTTTTGTATCAAGTTTATCCTATGTATTCCGGTTTTCTTGTTCAACGCTATCTCTCTTCCATCCTTTTCGGCGTGATCATTCACGACCTCGCCGGTCTTATCAACAGATTGTCTTTCTTTAGACCCCTGCTGTCTATTTTGTTCTCCGTCTGTTAGAAAAATTGCCATTACAGATTACAAAATAGACAGTATGGGTCACATCTTGATCTGTTGCTCTGAACGCCGTAGGCGTGAATCAATGTCATTTACTTTAAGGTTGTAGGCATCAATAACCCGAAAAAAGAGCTGATTCTATGCCGCTTCGCGTAGTTGATATTTATATCAGAAGTCATAAGTAAATGACATTGGGCGCGAATTGTAACTTATTTTTTCTGTTAGGTAGTTGTGGCACCTTTTAATATGTTTTGTGCTTGCTCTGACATCGAGGTAACGATATTTTTTATAAATAATTGCAAACTATCTTTCATCACCACACACAATATGAGTGCGATAATACATAGACCTACCGTTACCAGTATCCCATCAATTCCTTCACTTTTGTGTAATAGAACTTTCTTTATTTTCAGATTTGCTTTTCCTCTCTGTTGTTGTATCCATAAATAAGCTTCCGAGATAAATCCATTCATATTTTCTCCTATCTGTGCGCCCTTAGCGCACGTACGAATATCAAATTGGCATCGAGATCGCACGGACTACATCCTTATCGGCGTGTTCTTGCTGCACGTACGATTATGTTGTTTGAAGTTCCTAACTTATCACGCATTTGTTCCTTACAAGTTGTAAATATTCATAATTGTTCCCGTCTGTGCGCCAACGGCGCTCGTACCAATCAAGGCGTTTGAAAGTTCCCTTACTTTCAAACTTTGTCTCCATCTAAAAGAAAGAAATTGCTTGAAAAATATTTTGGACGCATGCGTATAGTACTACCCCGATGACCACCGCAAAGATCCCTAATTGATAAAAAGTAACGTTTCTATCTAAGGCACCTTTCTTTTTTGTCAATAGCGTCACTTCCATATCTTTAATCTGCTCTGCGATGTCGGAAAGTAGTTCTACCGCTTGTCCCGATTCCTGTGCTTGAAATAAGGTGATACAGAGAGAATCAATATAGCGATTGTCAAATTTGCTTTGTAGTTTTTCCAACGCTTCTCCGAAATCACTTTTCATCACCAACTCTGCGGAAAGGTCCAACAAAGCTTGCCGCAATCTGTCTTCTTGCACACTGCCATAACATTCTGTCAAAGCATCACTCACATAAACCCCTGCTTTGATCTGCATAGCGAGAGCATGATATACAAGCTTTAATTCCGGCAACAATCTTTCATTGTCTTTTGCATTTAGGTAAGTGAGAAATGCAGCGGGTAGGAAAAAGAACAGTATCTCTGCTGCCATGCTATACCAAACACCAAAAAGATTACCCACGAAAAATCCGACGATCAGCAGCACGATTCGGAGTGCGAGGTAACGAATGGGATCCACCCATGCACCAAAGTGAAAAGATGCGCCTTTTTTCTCCAGATACGTATGAATATGATCATAGTGAAAAATCATCTTTTCGCTGTTTCTCAATCCCGACACCACTCCTTCATAAGCTTTGAAAACCACTTTTGGGGAAGATCCCGATACTGCTACAATCACTAATAGTACCAATACGCAAATAGAGATGATACCGCACAGTACCAAGATCCAAGAATGAACATTCATTAGTTCTGCGATTCTTATGCTCATGTCTGCTCCTATTAATCCAATCGACTGATTTTGTGAAAGAAAACGCCAAAAATGACAACGATCACGCCTATTCCGATTTGCCCGGGTATCGTGTGAAACAAAATACTCCATGCGGATACCGCAATCAAATTCTCCATCGTGACAAAGACGATTAAGGACATACCGACAAGCAACAACATATTGATCAATGCTTCGCTTGCCAACGCTTTTCGTTCCTGTCTGGATCTTAAATACTCTCTAACTGCTCTTTTGCTGTTGCTCACAAACACAGTAAAATCTGCGGAATAACGAATACTGATTTCCATATTTCTAACCAACTCCTTAAACATCGGATGTTCTATTTTTTCCGACATCATGAGCAGCGCCAATTTTACATCACCGGATGTCTGTGCTTCCGAATAGCATTCCTCCAAAACACTTTTCAGCGGATCTTTCACAAATCTGCTGACTTGATTCAAAATTCCGGTAATTTCACCTGCTGTCACGCTGTAGTTCCCCAAGAAATCCAGAAATTTCAGCAAGTGTTCATTCACCGATCGGTCATTTTGATTTCTTTTGATGCGAAGAAAGATGTAGACAAATCCAATCCAAACCAACGCTAAGAACAATCCTGCGTAAGTGAAACGAAAAAGTATATTTCCGATGCTGTAAAAGACTACCACCACTACCAGATTGGTTAAGATCCATATTTCGGGCGTTAAGTAAGGAAACCGTCTGACCAATCCGCTATACAGTAGGGTTTGTTCCATTCGGTGAAAGATCCCTTTTCTTCTTTGCAATAGGATCACTTTACGTCTGTTTTCCATCCCTCTTTGCTTCGCGACTAATTCAACGGACTCGATCGTTTTGCGAAATACATTCCGCAAAATGCTTTCTCGTCGCATCCAGATTACCAAGAATAAAAATCCCAAAAACAATAGCATGAACAAACTTCCGGACAACATTTCACTCCGTTCCGCTCTCGAATCACGAGCACAATGTTTTTCATCGACCTCTAACGATGCGAAATAATGCTGTGACTAGTATAAATGAATTTCATTAACTTAATGTTATTGATTCTCTGAATCATAGTTATACTTTCAGGAATTCTTAGTGTAAACATAAAGCTAATTGAAAATGTCTATACTAGTATAAATGAATTTCATTAACTTAATGTTATTGATTCGCTGAATAACAGTAATTCTTTCAAGAATTCTTAGAGTAAACATAAAGGTAATTGAAAACGTTTGTACTAGTATAAGCGATTATACTCATCTTAATATTATCATTTCACTGAAGCACCGTAATGTTTTAAGCATTTAAATTAGAAACATAAAGATAATCATAAACGCCTATACTCGTATCTGATAAGATGCTCTACAAGATTCTTTTGTATATAAGGTCTTTCTTTTCCTCTGACCATCCCTTAGAAACATAGATCTGCGCGACGCGGTAATGATTCATGTAAATCAACGTGGAAAAGCAATCCATCATCTTCATTAATTCATTTCTGGAATAGCGACTTTCATACATCGCATAGTCAACAAGCTTGTCTGTCGCTTTGTCAGCAGAAGGTGCATGAATCGTCGCCGCACAGATTTGCCCGGTATAGGCGGCATTGAGTAAATATAGAGCCTCCGCTCCCTTCACTTCTCCAACGATAAAGAAGTCCACATCCATAGTAAGTCCGGCAATACTGATCTGCTTCAAATCATAATTCACCTGTCGTTCCCCACTACCCGGCAAAGAATGGAGAAACATCATGTCAGGATGAAATTTGGTCGTCAATTCATCCGCTTGTTGCGTCACTAGGATCGCCATATTGTCAGGAAGTGTCTCTTTCAAAGCATTTAGCAACGTCGTTTTACCGGATGAATTGCCGCCACATATCAGTGTAGAACCCTGTCTGAAACGTAATGTGAGAAGTTCTGCTGTCTTTCTATCCAGCATCTTGGCATTGATGAGCTGTTCCATGTCGGGAAAATCTTTTGATACCTTTCGGATGCATAAATATGGCTCATGGTAAGTATTTACAAGCGGCATAGATATCGTGAACCGCAAGATAAATCGGGAATGGCTTTCTGTATCGGTAAATCTTTGGATAGCGTTTAGATTCGAAATATTGACTTGGTTTTTGGTAGCCACATAGTCTACAAACTGTCGATATTCTTTTTCAGACACAAACGCTACCCTGCTATCCATTCGAATACCCTGCTTTTTCACACGAATATTGTCATAACTGATGATTCGGATGTCGGATATATCCGGATCGTCAATCAAGACAGACAATTTCGAATACCCGAAAACATACTGTTCAAAATCCTCGAAAAGCTGCTCTTTTTCAGAATCAGTAGCTGTGACATTGTCATAAATATGCTCCTTTACTTCCTCTAAAAAAGCTTCCTTTGCGATTATGCCCTTCCTCATGCGCATCATGGATTGCTGTTTATTGGTTGTATATTCGGCAATCAGTGTTGCCAGCTTGTCCTCTTGTAAAAAAGGCTCTGTTTCTTTGATCACTTCCGCGCTCAACTTGTATCCATTTCCTTTCTGTCTGTTTCGATCTTCTCTATAAGTTAGGTTCCCTGCCATAGCGGACTACTCTTTGGTATTGACTGCTCTTTGGTCTGAACTGCTCTTTGGTCTGGACTGCTCTTGATCTGGAATGCTCTTTGGTCTGATGAACTGCTCTTCGTTACGTACTGCTCTTTGGTCTGGACTGCTCTTCGCTGCGGATTGCTCTTTGATCGTAACTACCCCTTGGTTTGGACTTTTCTTTACTTTAGACTACTCTTCTCGTTGAAGAGTGGAAATTGGTACAGACTGGTATCCATTTGTCGCAAATGCAACTAGTAAATCATCTAACGCTGCTATTATGCTTTCCGCACTACAATGACAAAGTATTACGCTTCCGTTTCCAAAATTCGGAGAAAGCAGAATAGTCTGACAAACCGCTTCGGCTCCATATTCCTTCCAATCTAAACTGTCTATTGACCATAATACACATTGGTACCCCAAGGAGGATGCCGCCTTGGCAAGGGCTTCGTCGTAGTCTC
Source organism: Lachnospiraceae bacterium (assembly GCA_031262285.1). Next base: position 7,562 of record JAISHZ010000287.1, read on the forward strand.
CATACAGTGGTCGAAACAATTTCATCTCATATCCAAACTCCTCTTCAACCTTCCTATGTAAAGAAAGGATTTCCTTTTCTGATTTGGCACGTGTCTGTCCACACATCGTCGTCAAATCTTTACCCATATTCCCCAAATCATGCCCTTCGGTAAGAATTTCTTTTGTCAGTTTTGGATATTTGTCAAACCACTCTTCAGTGATAAAGAAAGTAGCTTTCATCTTGTGAAATGCAAGCACCTCTAAAACATACACCACCTCTTCAAAAGTTTGCCCCACCTCAAATGTCAGAGCCACGATCGGTTGGTCAGTCTGAAAACTCTCAAGGATCCATCCTTCCTTTGCTACCGAGCCCAGTGTCATCGTAGCAGTATCTCTTAAATGACCGCCACCCCACGCCAGACTGATTGCCGCCGCCATAAGTATGAATGTAACAAAAGCTTGTCGCGCATGAAGATACAATGCGTTAAGAATGCTCTTTGACAATTCTTTTTTGGCAGGTAAACCAAGGAGTGTTTTCAGAGGAACATGAGATGGATCTGCAATATGATGTGCTGCGATTAAGTCGTCTAATATGGCTTCTACCTTCTGTTTCACAAATCGCCCTAATTATCTTTTTTTACAAGATATGATAAGATACAAGCAGTCAGAACATTTTCTTTGGTATGATGAGTGTGTGGAATCGAACGTCTAAAAAAAGAAGACTTAATCGGAATCAAAAAGAAATGAGTGAAACATGAGATGGACAGGGAATCAGCAAGAGCAAGTTTGGGTTGTTGGAATCATTCGAAGGTATCATTGAGTGAAGAACGAAAGGACTAGGGGAAAAGAAAAATGTATGAAGATGAGACGATTGCCAAGGTGAAGTTTACTTTATCTCTTGAAACACACTTTGTCAATAGGTAGTTTTTTAATAATCTGTCATTTGTTGTTATCCGTTAGGATTCACGCGTTCGCCAATCTACGTTTATAGCTATCAATGCACAGAACCGCACAGGGCCGAGGGGAGTTTTGGGTGTTATACGTTCTGTGGAGATGAGACCAAGTGAAAATGAGCGCTTGCTTGTGCGCTCATTTTTGCTGCCCGGGCTCATCGGAACGCTCAGAGAGTCTA
>JAISHZ010000301.1 GCA_031262285.1 Lachnospiraceae bacterium
TATCGTCTTTCTTTCACCATATGTTAGATGTATAAAATTGTGCAACGATTCACATAATCACGCCTTTCACGCATTTGTCGCATTGCAAAAACAGCAGACATCCACCTAATTCGATTAAACACCTAAACCGCGGAATTTCTTGGCTGTGTTTCGTTCTTGTTTTTAGTTAAAATTATGCAGCTTTATTCTTGACTTCTTGACAATACCTAGGTAATTCCTTATACTGAAAACCATAAAAATAGTGTTTAGGTGATTTGTTTTGCCGGAACGTAGAAGTGGAGTCTGTATGATTTACGTAGACAATGCAGCAACAACAAAGATGAGTCGGGTGGCAATCGAAACCCAACTAGCATGTATGACAAATACATTTGCGAATCCGTCCTCTTTACATGGCATGGGGCAGGAAGCAGCCGAAGTGCTAGAGTCGGCGCGAGGAGATATTGCAAGACACATAAATGCAGACGCAAAAGAGATCATATTTACTTCAGGTGGCAGCGAATCTGACAATCAAGCGATTCTTTCCGCAGCCATGGCAGGTGAGCGAGCAGGCAAGAAGCACATTGTCTCTACTGCAATCGAGCATCACGCAGTGCTTCACACCTTGGATAAACTTGAAAAACGCGGCTTTGATATTACACTCGTGCCTGTACATGAAAATGGTATCGTAGTGTTTGATGAGATTGTCGCTGCGCTTCGTGAAGATACCTGTCTGGTTTCTGTTATGTATGCGAATAACGAAATCGGCACCATACAACCCATTGCCGAGATCGGTGCATTATGTAGAGAAAAGGAGATCCTTTTCCACACTGATGCTGTGCAGGCGGTTGGTCACGTTCCGATTGACGTAAAAGCGCTAAAGATCGACCTCTTATCCCTTTCCGCACACAAATTCCATGGCCCTAAGGGTGTGGGTGCACTATATGCCAGGCGGGGTATACGGTTAACGAATCTCATAGAAGGGGGCGCGCAGGAGGGCGGAAAGCATGCGGGTACACAGGATGTTCCATCTATCCTAAGTATGGCAGCTGCACTCGAAGAGAGTTGTACGCAAATGGAGAGTCGAAATTTCAAACTTATAGAGCTTCGCGATCTCTTAATCGCCGGATTACAACAGATTCCTCATAGTGTGCTAAATGGTGATGTTACGAGGCGTCTATCAGGAAATGTGAGTTTTTGTTTTGAGGGTATCGAGGGCGAATCCATGCTCTTGATGCTAAGCGAGCGGGGAATCTATGCTTCCTCCGGTTCCGCTTGTACCTCCGGCTCCCTCGAACCGAGTCATGTCTTGCTTGCTATTGGCAGACCGCATGAAGTGGCGCATGGATCCTTGCGCTTGACACTCAGCCATGAAAATACTCATGAAGAAATCCATCAAATAATCCAAGCTGTTACAGAAGTTGTTTCCACGCTGCGCGGGATGTCCCCGCTATGGCGTGATTTGCAGGAAGGAAAAAGAGAACATGTTTTATAGCGAAAAAGTCATGGATCATTTCACTAATCCGCGCAACGTCGGCACTCTTGAAGGGGCAGACGGTGTCGGCGAGGTTGGCAACGCTGTTTGCGGTGATATTATGCGAATTTACCTAAAGGTTGACGAGGACATTATTACCGATGCGCGCTTTGAAACCTTTGGATGCGGTTCCGCCATCGCGTCAAGTTCGATGGCAACGGAGATGATAAAAGGAAAGACCCTTGACGAAGCGTTTGCCGTTACCAATCAGGATGTTGTCGAAGCCCTGGACGGCTTACCGGCTCACAAAATCCACTGCTCGGTCTTGGCGCAGGAAGCAATACATGCTGCGATTACGGATTATCAAAGCAAACACGAAACATCTTGAAGCCAATATTTTGTGGAAAGGTTTTTATGTAAATTTACGTTAGCTGCGAATCGCTATTTATAAACAGCTAACGTAAGTTTGAGTTGGGTTTTGGAGAAAACGGCTAAATGCAAAAGAACTTCAAGTAATTGGATTACTCGGGCTGAAGATAGAGTTAATCTGAGCGGACAATATCATGCGATCTGTGTAACTGATTGATATAGTTTGACATTTCTGATTCCAGTATTTTCAATGCTCTCATCGCTTGTTCAGCTGACATGGAGGTCGTTTCCATCAAATTTTGAATCGCTCGTAAGCGTTCTTTCGTCTCCCCACGAGCTTCACCCTTTGCTTCCGCCGCATGGAGCATCCCGGTCACTCTGAGGAGCTCACTGGTATACTTTCGGTATTCTTCTTGCACTTCGGGATCAGCAGAAGCTCTGCTGTACCCTTCAGTAAACTGCTTCAATCCGGCATCCAGATCGATTGCTTCTTGTAGAGTAGGTTCCATTTCGATCACCTCGTCCAAGCTTATGTGTTCTTGGTGTGCTGTGTCTAACAGATAGAGCCATGCATCTAACGGCTTTCTTAGGTCATGTGTCTGCTCGCGAAATCTTGGTAGTTGTATGTTATAAATACGGATGTGATCTTCGGCAATGACATGCGGTGGCTTCATATACATAAAGGCAACTGGTTGGATATAGTCTTGATTGTCCTGACGAAAATTGAAATTACAGACTTCTCGCGAGGGAGAGGCAGAAAGGAACGTTTCCGCCGCCTTTTTATCAAAATAGCACTTTAGGGAAAGATCGTCAAGAGGGAGATAAGGTATTTGGTATGAGAAACTTCTACAATCACGCAGTTGAACCTGAGTAGCATTCATAAGAACACAACCGACATTGCGCATTTTTTTAAGAGTGCTGTGGGTTCTATTTCATGTTTGCCTATTTACCTATACCTAAAAGATTGTCTATAATTTCATCATCTCCGAGAAAATAGTGTTCAATGATATTCCATCTCTCGTCGTTAGTACGCTCTATTCCCATGAATGAATTCATTATATCAACAGCGCGCTTATGACGTCCTTCGATATTGGTCAATATTAAGTTACGATAGTTATCTCCACTTTCAATTAATCGTTTTATCTTAAGAGGATCGTTCAGTCTGACAAATATTGCTGGATTTTTTCCACCAGATA
>JAISHZ010000354.1 GCA_031262285.1 Lachnospiraceae bacterium
ATGCGTAAAGTAGAGCAGCGAAGAATCATCGATATGCTTCGAATGCTGTCAGAAGCCAACATTGAAATGAGACGCCTTTTTTCGCAAGGAGAAAAAAATTCCGTGATACAAGTTTTGGCGGACTGCCAAGACTTAGCCTTAGCGATTGGCGAGCATATAGAAGGCATCGCCGGTGAAAATACCAAAACCGTCTCCTTATTGGAGAACTATTGCGAAGAAGCTTATCAGATCAGCATAGATGTTGTTGAAGGCAACAAGATGCCAAACATCTTTAAACGACTGGACAAGGCGATCATCCGCATCGAAAACAATGTTCGCACCGAGTTAAAACCAGACAGAATAGAAGTCGCCTTTATGCCCTACAAATGCGCCATGTCCGATGCGTTGGAGAGTATCTGGCAAGCTGCTTTCCAAGATCCCCAGTGCGACACTTATGTGGTCCCGATCCCATACTATGACCGACTGCTCGGCGGAGCATTTGGACAAATGCACGATGAGAGCGGCCTGTACCCGCAGGACATCCCGATTACGAACTGGCGAACATACAACGTAGAGGAGCGTCACCCGGATATCATCTTTATCATGTATCCATATGATGATGGCAACTACATCACATCGCTGCACCCTGATTACTACAGTACCCGGCTAAAAGAATGCTGTGACCTGTTGGCTTATGTACCTTACTTTGTATCCGTTAACGATAAAGTGGAGACCACATTTAGCTTAGCGGCAGGCGTACAAAACGCCGACAAAGTATTCTTACAATCCGAGGCGATCAGGCAAATCTATATGGAGGATATGCGGAAATACGAAAAAAAGACAAACAGTCAAGGTCGATTTGGAGATCTTGAAGATAAATATATCGCATTAGGATCACCAAAATTCGATGCTGTAGTCCATGCCAAACCCGAGAATTACACGCTGCCCCAGCAATGGCGCACTCTTATAGAAAAGGCGGACGGTACCAAACGCAAGGTTATTTTCTATAATACAACCATCGGCGCGATCCTCGAAAGCAACGAAAAGTATTTGAAGAAGTTGCGGTCGGTGTTGGATTTCTTCAAAGGGCGAGATGATGTAGTCCTTTGGTGGCGACCGCATCCACTGGGAGAGGCAACATACCAAACCATGCGGCCAAGCCTGCTGGATGCGTATACGGAGATTGTAACAACATATCAGGCACAAGGATGGGGGATCTATGACGATACGGCACTATTGCATAGAGCGATTGCGCTGAGTGATGCGTATTATGGAGATTGGTCGAGCGTGGTCGCGTTGTATGGGGTTAGCGGCAAGCCGGTCTTGATTCAAAATGTTGAAAACCTCGGGTTTTATACAAAAATCAATTTTGGTTATTCAACATTTGCGCTTGATAAAGGTCGCTTGACATTTATTCCGTATAAAAAGAATTCACTGATCACGATGGATCTGGAATCGTTTCACGCACAATATAGCGGGCGATTGCAGAATCAATTCACTACTGATGGTTCGATTTACAGCTGTGTGGTGCAAGGTGAGAACAAAGCATATTTCATCTCTCGTTTTGACAATGAAATCGTGGAATACTGTTTCGATACCGGGGAGAGTGTTTCCCGACCACTTGCTTTACAAAGTGAGCTAAAGCAACCAACTGTGACCAATTTTATAACCGGCTGTTTGGTAAACCAAAACCTCTTTTTATTTCCATTCGGTTATGGTGCGATCGTAAAGGTGGATTTGAGCAATGACTCCGTTTTACATATACCGATCGCAGAGGAGAATCAACTGGAATCGGCGGAAAGTAGGAGGTTCATACATCATTGTCTGATTGATCATGAGATCGCTTATGTGACATCCCATGTGACGAATACGGTTCTTGAATTTAATATAAATTCTTATCAGTCCAAGCTTTATAGATTGGGACAACCAACCGATATATATGGATATATAGTAAAAAATGGTTCCCATTTCTGGATACAAGTACGCAATCGCCCGGCTTTTATACAATGGGATCCTCAAAGCGGTAAAGAAGTAGAGCATACGGGATTCCCCGGCGACTTTACGAATGGAAACATCAATTTTGGCGCTAAGACAGTGATTCATGATCAAAACCTGCTTTATTGCTTTCCGTATCAAGCAAATATGGCAGTTGTGCTCGATATGAATACAGGGTTGATTCAGAAAGCAGATGCGTTTGATATTTACTTCCAACAGACAAAAAAGCAAACAAACACCAAAGTAATGAGATGCTTTATGAACGCCGAAATGATCTATTTGTTTACTACCGATGGTCGTATCATGCAATATAACACGCGCAATCAACAAATGACTGTCAGAACATCACCGATCAGTATGACAGCGGAAATGACGCAAAAGTTAAGTGAAGATGCGCTTCAAGCATTATTGGACGGACGAGAAGCAGGAAGCAAGATTAAGCCGCAACAAGATGACCCGATAGGACAAGCCGGTGTCAAGATCTTAGAACATTGCAAAAATGTCATCGGTATATAAGTACAACATGTGAAGACATACAGAAAAATGTACGACGACATTGGTCAAAACGTGGTATTTTTAAAGAAAAAGAGGAACTATCATGAATAATATATCGCGTATGTTGAGATATAGCGTTTTGATTTTATTTATCGCAATGGTCATCGTTTTTCCCATAAATGCGGTGACGGTTGATGCTGTATCTGATGGTGATCCGGCACCTGCGGTGTCCGACGGAGACGGAGCACCGACGGGATCCGGTGAAGAGGAAGCGCCGGCCGTATCAGGTAACGATGAAGACCCTAATATGCCAATCACTCCCGGCGAGGATGAAGGTGAACCGGATGAAGTCAACCCGAATGATTCAGAATCCATGCTTGTAGATTCGACCACAGCAGAGCCGACTGAACCCGATCCGACCATCGTCAGTCTCATAGTACCTGAGAACCTTGACTTCAAGATCGACCCATACAACATAGCGGGCCGCGGACAGATTTATTCAGATGGTAAGATGGTTCAAAATAAAGGAAATTCGGACATACTGATCACCTTTACCGGTTTTGAAGTCCTATTTTCCAATGATACGCAATTTGACCCGCTCACCGAACCTTTCGATATGCCCTTCGAAGAAGCACAAAAATACGAGCGCAAAGCGATTTACATCACGCTGGACTTCGGACGCGCCGATACGGAACCTATCGTGATAACCGGATGGGATGGCGAGCAGCCTACTGTTCTATTAACTACCGAAGAGTCAGATGCTCAGAATTCCTTCCTAAATCTGACTGTGGGAGGTAACCTCAACCCGGGACCGCTTAACTCTTGGAAGGATGGCGACGTTCGTATTCGTATTACCTATCAGATAGAACCACTTTACTCAGAAATACTGGCAGTTGATCCGGTGGAGACAATCTCAACACCTGCCGCACCATAAGCGGAAGTCACTACGGCGGCGCACGAGGGAGATTGATTTCATATAAACAGTTCACATCAAAACCTACAAAGAAAGGAGATGATTAAAGTATCTACCAATAGCTCAAAGACAAGCAAACTCAGCAAAACGAAAATGCTTGTCATCGCAGGAGCCACAATTTCGATTGCTGTGATAGCAACCCTCGTCGGTATTATTATTTACCTTATGACACGCCCGGAAGAACCAATACCTACGCCGCCATCACCGGCGCTGGGCGGGAGGGGAACTGTTATCACAGAGGATAATGTGGATGAGTTCCAAGATTTGGGACAACCCGTAGAGGACGGGTACTACGAAGCTCGCATGAACGTGGAATGGAATTTTGATACATGGGACAGCCCATCCACAAACGCTTATGTGGCTAACGCAGAGTCGAATACGCGCAAAATGTACTTCGACGTAATCCTCGATGGTACCAACGAACTGATTTATTCATCGCCCTACATCCCTGTCGGAAGCGCAATCAAAAATTTTGCGCTCGACACACAACTCGCTGCGGGTACATACAATGCAACGGTTGTTTACCACCTCGTAGATGATAACGATGTGGAAATAACAACAGTATCCGTAGCCGTCACTATCAGGATCCGTGCTTAAATGGAATTAAGCCGGAAATCATCCAAGAATGGAGAGAAACTATGAAAGCTATGAAAAAGTATTTGGCTCTAACACTTGCGTTTGTACTCACATTCGCATTTTGTGCGACAGCACTGGCAGCACCCGTAACCGATGAAGGCGATGTGGCCCCAATCGAAGGAACCGGTAATGCTATGTACATCGATACGGAAATCTATTCCGTCGTACTCCCTACCGGAGCGGCATTTAACTTTGCCGTTGACCCGCTGGGTCTCCTCAATATCGAATCCGGCGACTCCATGGATCTGGCTGACTTGAGCGGCGGACTTATTGTTCAGACCGGAGAAGTCGCGCCGTTTATCAACAACAGTTCCGTGGCAATTGATTTGTCCGTAGCGATCACGGCTACTTCCACGAGTGTTTCTGCTAACGATATCGGCGACGTGTCTGGCGGTGATGACAAAGACGGCAACCTCAGTGTAACATGGAGAACCGCTGCACCTACAGTGACTGATGGTGTAAGAGGACCGGTTGGTGACAAAATGCTAGATGTACTCCTCTATGCACAGCCCGCATCGAATGATATGGGAACATGGGACGATGCTAATGAGGATGGAACTATTGATCAAGCTGATACGCCTGAGTATGCCGGCGCAGATATTGCATTTGCCCTGATCGCTGCTGATGCGGATGAGGGCACTGATGAAGCCGCCAATCTTACTTTCTACCTCAAACCAGCAACCTGGGCAGTAACAAACACCGACGGTGTTTATAACTTTGATATTGAAGATGATAGCGTAGGACAAGGAAGTGCTCTTCAAATCGGTGGTTGGGTTGACACCGAAGATGACTGGGAATCCTTCAAGGAAAACGGCGGTACCATCGGCGTAAACCTCGTATTTAGTATCAAGAAAGCAACTGCAGCTCCGTCAAATAGCGGCGAGGCGGTTGACGCAGATACAGATGGTTTTGCTGATGGCGCGTTTGCTTTGACTGGTGCTAGTGCACAGGTTTTGGCAACTGCTGGCAAGATGGTAACACCTCCGGCAGTGGCTGAAGAAGAACCGGCAGCACCGGCAGAACCGGTTGTTGGATGGGTTGAGGCTGAAGGGGCAACAATAACAGATGCAACTAACGCTGCGTATACCGTCTCGAAATCAGATGATACCACTTGGACACTGCCACTAGAATTGGCAGGAAATACTCCTACGCTGGTTAGGCATGGTGCTTCTACAACTCTAATTCAGGGAACGGATTATACCATTATTGATGACAGAATTAAGTTCTTGCAGCATCGTATAACTAACTTAGGCAGCAATGGTACAATAAGTTACTTGATTACAGTAGATGGTACAGATTATACACTTGTTATTAATCGTACAAGTTAACCAACACATGGACTTGCCTAACTTTACTTAAGCAAACACGTTACAATTAGAAATTGAAGGGGGGCGGTTACTCCGCTCCTCTCTTTTTCATTATTATGGAGGCATTACAGGTCGCTTCTTGTGGGACGGTAGAAGTAAAAGTTTTTTCGGAAGGAATCAACTTTGAAGTTTGATTTCGGCATAAGCGATTCCCTGATCTTTGCTCACTCTATAATGCTGCAATGACACCGACCAAATCTCGAATGAACTTTGCGACAGCCTGCGTTTCCAGCAATAATATAAGCCTTCACTGATTTTGTTTGATCCATTGTGTACTTATTATTTATTGTTTAGTCGCTTAAACTCTATCTCCCAATTTTGACATGTTAGAACAACATTTTTGCAGAATTTGTTTGTTGAAGAAAACCGCATTATATCAATTTTTTTAGTGTTTTCTTACGATAATAATATGGTTTGGGTGTCAAAAGTTTTAGTTTCTCTATCTGTGTTCTGCAATGTGTAGTACAATGGTAGGAAAAGAACCCCTTGCTTACTAACCTATGTTTTCACGATACTTATGTTACATGTTGTGAAGTACGAATAATCATTGGAGGAATATATAATGGACGATGAGCTTGCGGAAAAATCGATCTTCATGAATAAGGGATTCATTAAAATGTGTCAAGGAAAACCAATCATCATCTATGGAGCCGGAAACTTAGGAATGAAATGTTATTTATATTTGCAGAGTAAAGATCTCAATATAATCGGATTTGCTGTGACAAACGGTGCGAGAAATCCATCTTCGGTGATAGATAGCAAAGTCTACGAAGTTGCACAGTTATTACATTATGCACAGACCGCAGTTGTAGTGGTTGCTATGATCAAAGAGAATGACAAGGTGTGTGACCTTCTGAGACAGTTAGGATTTTCTCGAATCTATTGCTATACAGGGGAAAGAGAAACCAAATCAACTTCCGAAAAACACATTGAATACGCATCTCAATACATTTTAGTACAGCATTCGACGAGTTCAGAAAACGACTCCAAACTCAATGCATTTATAGATGTTCGAGAAATCTTTGCTAAGCAAAACAGATTTGAAGAATATAATCGCTTAGATATAATCGTGCGGTATCTAGCAATAGAACAATACTACGGCAAAAACACTGTTGGATATAAATTATATGAGAGAATGCAGAACGAGCGGGGGCAATCCGATCATAATCTGGATAAATTTAAAACATTGATTGAATCTTGGGATAAAAACGGATATCAGTCTATTTATGAAATAACCTTAGATCAGAATTTGAACCTTGTCGATGGATCTCATAGAATGGCACTTGCACTGTATTATAAACTGGATCAGATTCGATGTGTTGTAGAAGACTGTACACGGTCATTTTATTACGGTGAAAAATGGTTTTACGAGCATGGATTTTCAATGGCTGATGTTGATGTAATTTATTCAAAGTATTGGGAATTGATTAGTCTCTTGAATAAGTGATTTAAAAAACTATACGATTCGGTAGCAGTATTAGCATCATAATTTTTTCACTATTTAATTTCCGGCTATGAATTTAAAACAAGCTGGATATATATACGAAAGTTACAGGATATGTTTGTATATAAATTGGCTAAAACATATTAGAATTCGGTGAGATTATCTGGTAAAGTCGGAGAGTACATTATGACAGAATTAAAGCAAAATAAATTTGTATTAGCTGTGATACCAGCCAGATCAGGTTCAAAAGGAGTACCTAACAAGAATATAAGACCATGTAATGGCAAGCCCCTTCTTGCTTATTCCATTGAAGCTGCGCTTTCTGCCGAATCAGTATCAGAAGTGATTGTTAGTACGGATAGTGAGGAATACGCTGCTATTGCACGCCGATATGGTGCTAAAACACCATTTATACGCCCTATAGAATTATCTGGGGACTATTCATTAGATATAGAGGTCTTCGAACATGTACTGAGATACTTATTGAAGATCGAATCTGTACTCCCTGAATTCTTAGTTCATTTGCGTCCGACGCACCCCGTTAGAGAAAATGGTCAGATAGACAAAATGATACAGCTGCTACGCGATAATCCTGATGCGGATTCGGTTCGTTCCGTGAGTCTAGCTCCGATAACTCCTTATAAGATGTGGCTATTTACATCTGATGGTTCGATCAAACCAGTCGCTACGTGCAGTGTACCCGAAGCGTATAATGCGCCACGTCAATCGCTTCCTGAGGTATGGCTTCATAATGGCTGCGTGGATGTTATTCGGACAAGCACCATCTTGAATAAGCATTCTATGACTGGTGATAAGATACTGGGATATAAACAGCACTTTGACTTTGATATAGACACAGAAGGTGGTTTTATCCGTGCCGAACATTATCTCGAATTATCTGCAAAGCTGGCAAGAGGTGAAAAGCTGACATTTTGCTTTGATATAGATGGGATCATTGCTCATAAAACCCTAAGCATTGACTATGCAACAGCTACGCCAAATGCAATGATGATAGAAACGATTAATTATCTGCGTTCATCTGGGCATAAGGTGGTAATTCATACTGGTCGTGGTAGCTTGACAGGAATTGATTGGGAACAAACAACTATCAAACAGCTTACCGAATGGGGTGTGAAATTTGATGCACTTACGTTCGGAAAGCCGGCTGCGGATATATACATTGACGATCGATTTATGGACATAGACTCAATACGCAATCTATTATGCCAATTGAATGGAGTCGGTTGAATACAACATTACAAGGAGACATTACGATGTATCAAAAACCGCTAATCATTGCTGAAGCCGGATGTAATCACATGGGCAGTATAGAAACAGCCCATAAAATGATAGAGACGGCTGCTTTCTATTGCAAGGCAGATGCCATTAAATTTCAAAAAAGATGCTCAAAAGAATTGCTGACAACAGAGCAATATTACGCACCACACCCCAATCCGAATAATGCTTATGGAAAAACATATGGGGAACACAGAGAATTTTTAGAATTTACAGTAGACCAACATCAGCAATTACAAAAATGGTGTCAGGAATGTGGTATTGAGTATGCTTCTTCAGTATGGGATATGACGAGCGCCAAGGAAATTGCTTCTTTAAACCCTAAATTTATCAAAATACCATCCGCGTGTAATACGAATTATGAAATGTTGCAATGGTTATGCAAAAATTATCACGGGGAGATACTATTGTCTTTTGGCATGACTACGCATATAGAGGAAGAACAAATTGTACAGATAATTGAAAAAAATGAGAGAGCGAAGGATCTTGTTTTATTTAGCTGTACATCCGGATATCCGGTGCCATTTCCAGATGTTTGCTTGTTAGAAATAACACGTATGAAACAAAATTATAAAAACCGAGTGAAATCAATTGCTTTTTCCGGACATCATTTAGGTATAGCTGTTGATGTAGCAGCTTATACATTAGGCGCGAGTATGATAGAGCGCCATTATACCTTGGACAGAACTTGGAAAGGTACTGATCATGCAGCTTCACTTGAGCCGGATGGGATGCGGAAATTGGTTCGAAACCTACATGCAGTTTATGAGGCGTTGACGCAAAAAAGAGAAGAAATACTGCCCATCGAACAAGAGCAGCTAAGAAAATTAAAGTATAAAACATGATAAGGGCGATCAAAACCTCTACTTTCTTTTTTCTCTATGCAAATTCACGGACATGTCCATCATTGCGCTCGGACGTAAGCTACGTAATCTTCTCGATCGCGGCATTACCACGGAAGATGAGCTGATTTACATTGTGATTCTAGAGGAGAACCTTTTGTGAATTATGCCGGTTTGCCTAGAATCTCCCGAACTCTAGCTTCTGAAAGTTTCGTAACCTTTGCAATTT
>JAISHZ010000016.1 GCA_031262285.1 Lachnospiraceae bacterium
CACTTCTGCGCCGGTACCTTATTTACTATATGACAGTCAAGAGCCACAGTCTCATACGTGGAAATATAATGAAGCAGAAGCCACCGCTTCGGGGAATTTCGTCAAAGAGGGGTGGAAAATGATTGATCTATTATTCGAGACAAAATGAAACAGGATCTATCACAGATAGGAGCAAACAAAATGGCAAAAGTAGTAAAGTTTGGAGGCAGTTCCTTAGCAAATGCGGAGCAATTTCAAAAGGTATCGATGATAATACGATCTGATCCGGAGCGAAAATATGTCGTTCCTTCCGCACCGGGTAAGCGGTTTTCGGGGGATACCAAAGTGACCGATATGCTATATGCGTGTTACGCACTGGCAGAGCAAGGTGCGGATTTTATGCCGAATTTGAACGCGATCGCGCATCGCTATCAAGAGATTATTGACGGATTGTCACTCGATTGTGACTTAACGCAAGAATTTCAAGTCATTGCGGAGCAGTTTTCGAACAAAGCAGGGAGCAATTACGCCGCATCTCGAGGGGAATACTTAAACGCGATTATCATGGCACAGTATTTGGGGTATACGTTTATAGACGCTGCCGATGTAATTTTCTTTACGGAACAAGGGCAGTTTGACGCCCAAAGAACGCACGAGATCCTGTCGAAGCGTTTGACGGAATGCGAAAATGCTGTGATTCCCGGTTTTTATGGATCCCGCGTTACGGCGGAACAGTCATATGTGGTACAAACTTTTTCCAGAGGCGGTTCCGATATCACAGGTTCCATCGTCGCCAAAGCGGTGAAAGCTGACGTGTATGAGAATTGGACAGATGTGAACGGATTTTTGTTGGCAGATCCCCGTATCGTGCAAAACCCTGTTGGGATCGAGATGATTACTTATCGAGAACTGCGAGAGCTTTCTTATATGGGAGCAGGGGTGCTGCATGAGGATGCGATCTTTCCGGTACGTAAAGAGGATATCCCGATCAATATCCGCAATACCAACGCCCCGGAGCAAAAAGGCACATGGATCGTAGGCAGTACTTGCCAAAAATCAAAATACACCATAACCGGTATCGCAGGTAAAAAAGGATTTTGCTCGATCACGATTGAAAAAGATATGATGAATTCCGAGATCGGTTTTGGACGCAAAGTCCTCCAGATATTCGAAGAAAACGGTATTTCCTTTGAACATATGCCATCTGGCATTGATACAATGACCATATTTGTCGATCAAGATCAATTTGTGGAAAAAGAACAAAAAGTAGTAGCCGCGATTCATCGTATGGTGGATCCCGATTCGATTGACATCGAAGCAGATTTGGCGCTCATCGCTGTCGTAGGCAGAGGGATGAAGTCCGCCAGGGGAACCGCCGCACGTATATTTTCCGCATTGTCACTTTCCCATGTCAATGTCAAAATGATCGACCAGGGATCTTCGGAGCTCAATGTCATCATCGGTGTGACGAATCAAGATTTTGAAAACGCGATTAGAGCGATTTATTCGATATTTGTGGATCCTGTGCAGTAAGAAGGTCGATGGCTTCAAAATACCCATCGATACCATGACCGTAGATTTGTGCTTGACACGCGGGTGCCGTGACAGATCTCTTGCGAAAGTCTTCGCGTTCCATGATATTGGATATATGGACTTCGACCTTGGGGATTTGCAGGGAAAGCAGAGCGTCATGAATCGCATAACTGTAGTGTGTGTATGCGCCGGGATTGATCACGATCCCTTGTGTGCCGTCAAAATAAGCTTCTTGGAGGCGATCAATGATGGCACCTTCATGATTGCTCTGCCAAACGAGTATTTCATGACCGGTTTCTTGTGATTTTTGTGCGAATCGTTGTAGTAGGGAAGCATAATCCTGGACGCCATAGACAGAGGTCTCGCGGATCCCGAGGAAATTTAGATTCGGACCATTAATAACCAGTATTTTCATGGAAGCCTTTCTTTCTTGCACTAATATGCAGTAATACGGCGGAAAGCTAGTGCAGAGGTTTGTATTTATCTGGACTTCATACGGAAATATCTAAAAGGCATATTCGTATGCGTTGTAGCCATTCGTATGATACAATATTCGTCCGGATAATTCAAAATCGTTGTACTAGTATAAAGGAATTTAATTAACTTCATGTTATGAATTGACCGGATCACAGTAATGCTCTCAAGCGTTTTGAGTGGAAACATAAAGATAATTGAAAACGTTTATACTAGTATGGAAGCTGCTTTCTTGCATCTAGGATGATCGATGCAATCTCTTCGACCTCTTTTTGGTCGGTAGATACGGTGATTTGCGCCATTTCCTCATATACCGGAAGTCTCTTCGTCATCAAAGCCTGTAGCGTTTCATGCCATGAATCGTTTTGTAAGAGAGGGCGGGAGGTATCCGTTTGCAATCGCGATTGAATCGTGATCGGAGATGCCGATAAATAAACGATGAATCCCAATTGGTGCAAAAGAGGTTGGTTTGCCGGTGTGATCGGCGTACCACCACCGATGGAGAAAATCCGAGGAGTGAAATCGTCCTTCACCAGTCTTGTCAAAAGTGTAGTTTCTACCTTTCGAAAATATGTTTCTCCTTCGATCCGAAAAATATCCGAAATGGAACGTTCTTCTTCTTGCTCAATGAAGGAATCGGTGTCAATCCATTCGAACCCTGTTTTCTCTGCCAAAATCTTTCCGACACTGGATTTACCGCTTCCCATAAAGCCTATTAAAACAATCGAATCTTTACTCATGTGTCATCTTCCTTCTGTGTACCCTTTGTCTGTAACTGATCTAAGAATTGACGCAACACGATATCCGCCGCCCATTCCTCTATGGGATGTTTGAACCACAGTTCATAGGAACAAACAGCTTGATAAAGCAACATTTTGGCACCCGAATACGTTTTCGCTCCTGCTTTTTTTGCGGATCGAAGAAATTTGGTTTCCAATGGATTGAAAATCAAGTCATATGCGGTGTGTATTTTTTCAAAAAACCGTTCTTCTGTGATCGGAGTTTCGTCTATCCGAGGGAATAATCCGACATTGGTCGATTGAATCACCAAGAAACGCTTCGTTCCTTCCAGTTTTAAGAGATCAGAATAGGAGAGTGCGGTGGCTATCTCTTGATGGGTTACTTGGTTGATCTCAAGGGACAGAGCGGTTGCCTTTTCCGGCGAACGATTACAAATCCTAAGAGAAGCTGCGCCTTCCTTTGCTGCCAGAAAAGCTGCCGCTCGTGCTGCACCTCCGGCGCCTAACAGAATCACGTCAGCTCCATACAAGGATACATGGTCTGACTTCATAGCGCGGCTAAGTCCGGGTAGATCAGTATTGAAGCCCAGAAACCCTTGATTACATCGAACCAGAGTATTGACGGCGCCGATTTGTGCTGCTAAGGGATCAAGTGCTTCCAAATGAGGAATCACCGCTTGTTTGTAAGGTACGGTGACATTCAGACCGAGCATCCCCAAGGCATACGCGCCATGAACCGCATCTCCTAAGGCGTTTGGGGCAACACAATAGGACAGATATGCGGCATTGTCATCATACAATTCTGAGAATGCTCCATGGATCAGTGGGGAATAGCTATGCTCCACGGGATTGCCGAGTAATCCCAATGATTTTGTTTGGCTGTCCACGATTGGATCCTCCATTGTTGCGTATTTTGTTATGGATAAGTGTCAATCAAAAAGCTGATGCGAATCACTCTTATGGTGATGCATCAGCTTTGTCACAGCTGAAAATGGGAATCGAACCCACGACCTCTTCATTACGAGTGAAGCGCTCTGCCGGCTGAGCTATTTCAGCTTAAAGCATTTTAGAGAATTACGTTATGACGCAAAAGGCGCGGCACGTGAGATATTATATAATATCCGCGATATATTTGCAAGTCCTTACAAATGATAAAATATGGAAACGGAAGTATATAAATGGCTATTTCATTTCGTAATGACACCATCTTCATCCCACAGGTCATGCCAGTCCTTGGCACCCTGCCAAAGAAAAACTTGTCCTTTGATCAAGCGACAGTTCCGGTCGATAGCGGTGAGTGTTTCCATTTCCGCGTCCGTCAAGGGATCCGTGACAGCGGCGCGTAGATTGCTCTCATAATTGGTTTCGCGGATGGAAAAGGGAATGGGTATCTGTCCGCGTTGTATCGCCCATTTAATACAAATCGTCGCAGGATGAACGTCATGTGCATTGGCGATGGCGACCAGTTCCGGTTGCTCCATATCCACTACGTCCTCGGCTGTCGTATCGCGCGCGGGGCGATTGGGCGATCCGATGGGGCAGTAACCAATCGGCAACATTCCTTTTGAGACGACATAATCAAAGAGTTCAGGCTGCTGGAAGCAAGGATGAAGCTCCATTTCCATGGCGACCGGTTTGATGCGACACAGAGGAAGTACGGCTTCTAGCTTGGGAATCGTCATATTGGACATACCGAGGAAACGCGTAAGTCCCATGTCGACCAGTCTTTCCATTTGACGCCATGTTGTCATATATGCATCAACCGAAAAGGGTAAGGAATCCGGATTGCGCGTATCCACATCGCAGCCGGGCGGATGGTAATTTGGAAATGGCCAGTGGACAAAGTATAGATCCAGGTAATCAAGTTGTAAATCTTTGAGGGTTTTCGCACAAGATAAAAGGACATCGCCTTGTCCGTGCATATCATTCCAAAGCTTCGATGAGATAAATAGTTCTTCCCGCGTGACGATGCCTTCCTGTATCGCTTGCGCATAGACTTCGCCGAGTTGGCTTTCATTTCCGTAACAGGATGCACCGTCAAAAAGACGATACCCGCAGCGGATCGCTCCGGCGACAGCCGCCGCTACATTCCTTGCGTCGGCATGATCAGAGCCAAAAGTACCCATGCCGATACCGGGTAAGGTGTCGCCTGTAGAAAGTATCTTTTGTGGTACGAGGGTTGGATCAATTGGGTTCATAAAACTCTCCTTATGTGCTTAGGCGGGATGTTGCTCGTTCTTCAAATGTTTTCTGAGTGTTGTGTCCACTGTAATTTTTGACATGGGTTAATATACTGTATCGATTTGTAAAGGAATTTCGGTGGGTATTTATTGAAGTAAATTTTTGTTTGTTACTATCTGTAATCATATGGGAAGGAGTTGGTTGGAATCGCTTTTACAATACCAATTATCATGACAAATATCAAGCCTATTGAAGTTTTAATATCGTAAGTAAGATCTATGGGGTTACGATTCACGCGTTCGTCGATCTTCGTTTAAAGGAAATGTTTCCCGGACGAACCGCACAGAGAATCTAACACCCAAAACTCCCCTCGGCTATGCGTGGTTCGTCCGGGATATACTGTCCTTCAAACGTAGATCGGCGAACGCATGAACTGTAACGTATTTTGAGCTGTATTCTGGACTTGACGAACCATCCTTCCTATGCTATCTTGACAAAAAGGCAACGAAAACGTTCCTTTCGGTCTATCCCTTTCGAGGGAATCTATTCATCTTTTCATTCCTCTTTTACGCCGTGATCGGCACATCTATGATCAACGCGATCATCTATTCCTGAAAGGAGCAAACCATGAAAATGCCACCAACACCCGTCCCACAACAGAATTACGGTTCAAAAGAAACCCTCAATCCGCTCTTCCTATCCCCGCTTCGAGATCCTGTAGTCGGTGCGATTTTTCAAAATGTAGAGCATGCAGGGTTAGCAGCCAAAAGTCTACTCGGGAGCATTTTGGCAGAAGATGGTCTCACCATCGAAGAAATCATCGAGGTGACACCTCAGACATACTACAAAGTCTACCCGGATATGAGAGGGGTTCGAGTGGACGTCCACCTTAAGACAGTAGACGGGAAACGTTACATCGTAGAAGTACAGATCGAACCGGAACCGATCATCGAGAGAAATCTGTTTGCCGCCGCGCATACGATCGTATCGAATATGAAGACAGGTACGAAATCGAAAGAATTTGATCAAATCTTTCCTACCATCATAGTCATCAATATTCTAAACTTTGAATTACGGAAAGGTCACACGGACTTTTTGCAACCGGTGGGATTACTCTATACGAAAGAACCGCATCAAGTAGCGGACAACCATTTCCGTATTTACAATATTCAGCTTCCGACCTTTCGGAAGCAAGAGCATGATCTAAGCAACCCCTTACACGCATGGCTGTACTTACTGGATTCAGCTCACCAACAACAAAAAAGTATTCAAGAGGTGATAGAGATGGAGCCAAGATTAAAGGAATTTATCGATTTAGATCCCGGAATGAAACAATTTGTGGAAGAATACGAAAGAGCAACCGCCGATCAGAAGATGCGAGATGATTACGCGAATTACATTATGGAAATGATGCGTATGGATGGGATGTATCGTGCGGCAGTACAAGAAGGTCGCGAGGAAAGTAGATATGAATTTGTGCGTAAAATGTTATCCCAAGGGATACCCCTAGAAACTATTTCCATTTGCGCGGATTTGCCTATGGAAGAGGTGCTGAAAATATCTAGAACGACTACTTAATCCATAGTATCTATCATGAATGTGTCTCGTTGTATGTAAACATCACATTTTGCTTTCCACCAACCGCAATCTTTCGTATCTTCGCAATAGAAAGCTTCGGTAGAATAGAGCACCCTTACGGAGGAGCGAGCTGTTAGCGCTCCTCCTTTCCCGGCTATGTCTCTTAGCAGATCACTCATCCGATTCGCGATGATCACGACACACATTTCATTGAACACTTCCAGATCCACGATCACACGGCTATTGTAAATTGCCTCTTCGGAAAATATCGGTTCATACACCACCACATCCATATCTTTGACTTTCATACGTTTCATCATGTCTTGAACACTGCTCTGTCGGAATTTATCGGAGTGTTGCTCTTCATCGTCAAGCGGTACACACCTACAATGAGATTGGGTATGTTAGGAAAGTATTTACATATAATTATCAAAATGATAGTATAAACAAAAAAGCAGGAGCGAACAATGAATAAGATAAATGAATAAGAGCTTTCGAAATGGTAAAGCAGAGCTGACAAGGAGAAGACGATATATGCATATGAATATCGAATTGGATATGATTTTGCCTCAGATGGTGCAAATCTATCGATCTGTATATGGAGATCAAATTGTAAGGATTTTGCTATATGGTTCTTATGCAAGAGGAGATTATCAAGCAGATTCTGATATAGATATCGTTGCGATTGTGCAAGGAGAACGTTCAGATTTACAAGAGCGCTTGAAAAGCATATGGGATGCATCATCTGAACTAGAACTGGAGTATGACACCATTCTCTCTCCGACAGTTATTCCATATGATGAATATGAAAAATATAAAAGCTGCTTACCATATTATAAAAATATAGAGAGTGAAGGAGTTGAAATAGTTGCTTAGCAGTAGAAATGAATTGATAAATTACCGGTTAGATATGGCAAAAGATAGGCTTCATTCATCTCAGATATTGCTGGAAGAGAGGAGTTTTAAAGATTCGATTGGTCGCTCCTATTATGCAATGTTTACTTCAGTACGAGCTCTTTTGGCTATGGATAGACAAGATTTTTCAAAACATGTCAGAGTGATTTCCTATTTTCAAAAGGAATAAATAAAAACAGGGAAATTCAATTCGACAAAAGATTTTCAAAGTATCTTAGCTAGGCGTTTCAGATAAGAAATAATGTAGATTACGCTGATTTCTTTCTGGTGTCTTACGAAGATGCTGCAGAGCAGTATAAGAGAGCAGAAGAGTTTTTTCATGAGATCGAGAACTATCTGAAAGATAAATGACAGCGAGCGATTCAGACCTTGATGGAATCTATGAATAAGCGTGACGGCCGAAACCATTGGATTTGAAGTTGATATGGTCACCGTTGGATTTTTGTCATTTTGAGTACCAACCTTACGAAGTAAAGGAGATCATGCATATGGGTATCTATCTGAATCGTGATAACGAGGGATTTCAAATCGCATTGCGGTCGAAAATTTATGTGGATAAGTCTGAGCTGATCGCATTTACCAATAGTATGGTGGGCACAGAACAGCGGTATTTATGTGTTAGTCGCCCAAGGCGTTTCGGTAAGTCCATTACAGCCAATATGTTGGCGGCTTATTACGGGAAAGGATGCGACTCCAAGGATTTATTTGCGGCATTAAAGATAGCCAATGATTCTAGTTATGAGAATCATGTCAATCAATAAGATGTGATTTATTTGGATATTCAACTTATCTTGGCCAGAGCAAAGAGTTATCAGAATCTGATTAACTATTTAGAGAGTAGAGTCATAAAAGATCTGCAAAAGTATTATCCTGCATTGATGCAGTCATGCGAAGACAGCTTATCAGACGCACTTGATACGATTTATACTTCCGATGATTATGACGGCAGAGGCTTTATTTTTATAGTAGACGAATGGGACTGTATCTTTCGGGAAGCGAAAGGTAATAAGGAAGTCCAGAAAGAGTATTTGGACTTCTTAAAAGGCTT
>JAISHZ010000299.1 GCA_031262285.1 Lachnospiraceae bacterium
CCATTCTCTACCATACAAATGAAGGCGGAAGCAATCTGATCACGCTAGATGGGAAAATCCCCTTTGAAGAAAAGATCAACATGCAGGGAACAGATCCCGCCGACAATGTCATGGTAGACGCAGATTTGGAAGATCTAAGTATCAACCTGATCAACTCCAGAAAACTAAGCTGCCAATCCGTTCTGAACCTGAACGCACGCGTGGAAGAGCTTTATGATGAGCAGATGCCGGTAGATATTGAACCGTCGCAAACAACCGGCTCAGGTGCCAATCCGACCGAAAGCGCACAAATGACAAAAGCACCGATTGAGTACCGCAAAACGCCGATGGAATTGGCGCAGATCGCGATTGATAAAAATGACCTTTTCCGACTCAAGGAAGAAGTGACACTGCCATCGAATTACCCCAATATTTACCGAATGTTATGGCACTGTGTATCGCTACGGGATGTGGACTTTAAAGTGACACAAGGCAAGATCAACCTGCAAGGGGATGTTCACCTCTTTGTGCTGTATCAAGGGGAGGGTGAGGATCGCTCCGTTCGCTCTTTTGAAACCGTGATCCCGTTTAATGGGGTATTGGAATGCTATGGTTGCCGCGATGGGATGATCCCAGATATTCGCTACTGTCTGGGGCAGCAAGAAGTAGCGGTACGTCCGGACCTAGACGGCGAAGAACGCAATATCAGCCTAGAACTCACCATTGATGTTTGCATCAAACTCTACGAGGAGGAAAAAGTAGAAGTTTTATCGGATATCTACGGCGTAACGCAAGAAGTGGAAACAGTGAAAAATCCGGCAAACTTGCGTAGGTTGTTGGCGAAGGTGACCGGTAAGTCCAAAGTCGCAGAGCAAGTTCACTTAAGCGGCTCTAACCCGCCGATTTTACAGCTTTTACATAGTGAAGGGAAAGTGACGCTCGATCACCAAGAAATTACGGAAAATGGTATTGAATTGTCCGGAAGCTTACAGATTCAAGTGATGTATGTAACAGGTGATGATGAGTATCCGTACGCCAACGTGCAAGAACAGATTCCCTATCACTATACCTTGGAAGTACCCGGCATCAAGCCAGAAGACATGAGCAAAGTCAATGCGGATGTAGAGCAACTGCAAGTGAATATGTTGGACGGCGAAAACATGGATGTCAAGGCGATCCTCGTCTTTAACACGACGGTCTTCCAAAATATTTCCATGGATTTGATCGAGTCCGTAAGCTTTTCGCCGCTTGATTCCGCGAAACTGGGTAATCTGCCGGGGATGTGCATCTATACCGTCAAGCCCGGAGATAACCTCTGGAATATCGGTAAACGTTATTATGTTTCCGTAGAAAGTCTAAAAGCCAACAACAATCTGACAGGAGACGAAATCACACCCGGACAGAAACTGCTGATTATTAAGGGAACGTGAACGCACAACCCACAAAGAGGACATTCGTATGAAAAGCGGCTAATCTGCAGCACATAGGCTGTCGATTAGCCACTTTTTGTAAGTATTCTTCCTATTGATTCTCACTTACATATATTTGTGCTCTGTTTTGGATGATGTCTGCGACTTGATCTAGTGTCTTGATTCCAATAAAATAAGCTGCTGCTTCCTCGCTAATGATCTTCAAAATGTCATCGCTTCGAGGAATTATACCGACTGCGGAGTCGATCAATGCATAGAACTCATCTATATCCTCTTGGGTAGGTGCGTATATAGGAATCATTTCACCATCGTACGAGATACTTACTTTTGACCGCAGCGGCATTTCACCATCCGGACCCGGAACCGGTTCAAAGTTATCGGTTATGTATCCATAGATTCCGTTCTTCGCTCTTTCAATTTGCTGATCCAATACGTTTTTATTCACTGAAAAGTGTGAGTCAAATGGAATTTCTTGCGTCAATAGGTACTCGATGAATGCCCATGCTCCTTCTTTATGTTTCGACTGTGAGATAATCGTATACACTCCGCCATCTTCCACCAACCCGATACCTTTTGTGCCATCAGGCGTAGGGAAACCGATGAAATTGACAGGCTCTTGCATTACGGCTAGGATCAACTGATAGTTTTGAAAATTATTAAGTCGAACAGTATGTCGATACAATAATGGTTCGACATTCTTGAAATACTCTTTATCAACTGATGCAGGGAAACGATTCATCAACTCTAACAGTTCTTTAAATTCATTCCCATCAAAATAGCAACGTCCGTTCTCCCAATCTATAAAAGTATCCTTATTTAATGAAATAAGTGAAAGTAACATATCGTCTTTCATCGCGTATTTTATGATATTACGATCGGGATATTCATCCATCAACGCCTTTAGTTCTTGGATTGTCCAACCGTTTTTCTCACCCACGACTGAAGTCTTTCCATATAGAGTGTCTATAGAAAAAAATAGCGGTAGTCCCACCAGTTTTTTATCATAGGTAAAAGTACTAATCACGCTATCTAAGATATCCTCCTTTTTCAACATTTGACTATTTGCAATCATTTCATTTAAATCTACAAAAACGCCTTTCTCGGCGAAGGAATCCAAATTAATATAATTTGAGGCGAGCACCAATATGTCCGGCGCATGTCCTATAGCAATTTCAGTATTTATTCTCGTAACAGCATCCATGACATCATTGTATTTACCCGAATCGGCATAGGTTTCCACAACAACCTCGTATTGGTCACTGATTTGATTGAAGTCATCCACTAGTTTTTGAAGGAGAGAGGTAAATTCATACAAGCAACCAAGTACAATCGTTTCCCGATCGGGTACCTCAGATATCGGCATCTATTTCAGTGTAGCCACTTCTACGACAATCTCCTTCTCCCAGAGGAGCGTGGTTGCTGCGATACGTCCATCTGTC
>JAISHZ010000204.1 GCA_031262285.1 Lachnospiraceae bacterium
ATGCGATACCTCATTCCCGGGAAGTAAACGAAGGACTTCTCGAATGGTTTCTATGAGGTTTGTTGCTTTGTCGCCATCTTCTGCTGTTCCCAATACGTCTTTGGAAAACAAATCTTCTAAATTATCCAAAAAGGTATTTGCGACATCCTCTAAGAGATCAAACTGTCCGTTCTCTCTATATGTATTCCACAATACAGTGAGTACTTTCCTTGCTTTCGAAGCACTCTCTTGATCAGTAGATTCTATCAGCCATAATAATATGTCCGTCGTTTCCGCAGATTGTGTTGGTTCTTCTGTTGTTGGCTCCATCCTTTCTGCAGACAGAAGCAAATCGCAACATTTCCGAGCCAACCTTTGCAAGACCAGTAAGTCTTGAAAATCAGCGGCAAAATAAGAATGGATAAAAAACAACATTCCTTTTGCAGTTTCAGGTTTAAAATTTGACACCATTTCATAGTGATCTTCCGATTGCAAGCCTTCTGCAGAATTTTTCCGAAAAGCCGTTGAAAAACAATAACAAACCGCTTGCTCCTCAAATGACAATACATCACAAATAGATCCAAACTCGGTTTCCATAAACGTTTCAAAAGAATCTCTTTGCTCCGGAACTTCAAGCGTCTGCCATATCCAATCGACTAGCACTTCTTCCAATTCCAGAGCTTGTGGGATCTCTACATTCTTTCCCCTTCCTTGATTCGAAAAATCAAAGACAGGATAGCAATGATGTCTGGCTGTCGGTTCTCCTTCTTGATAGCAAACAAGTTGCATCCCATCGATGGGCGCACTGGCACTGCCGTCCATGAAGCCCTTCCACTTACTGACCGCAGCAAATTTCTTTTGTAACCAAACAGGCAACGCTGCTTTGGTAGCCATGATCAGTTCCTCTGCGTCCATCCCTTCGGCGAGCTTTACGCCAACTTTTGCATTGTCCTTGGAGATGATTGCTTTACAGACACTGATCAAATAGTTTTTCGCTGCTTCTTCGGAACCCGCGAACAAACCCAACCAATATTCCTGTCCAAACATAATGGATTTTGATTCTATCTCGTTGCTTGCCTTCGTACTCATTTTCATTCCCTCAATCATTACCGTAGATTGTCGAAAACTTTTCTCCGAGATTCCTTTACCAAAATAGGCGAACACACTACGATTTCCATCTTTATTGTGTTCGCCTGTCATTTTAGTTGTTGCGCTACTACTGCCCGATGAAATCACTTCACCGCATTATTCCACATTCCATTGATAAGTCGGAACGATAATCACGCACATCGACAAGACGAATACTGCTCTTGCGATCGCTTCGCTGTCCGCTGATCCATTCAGGAACATGATCGTTACGACAACCGCACCCAATAGCGAAATAATAATGCGCGGTATCAAAAATCCTTTGATGAGTCGGTTATTGTTCAATAATAGGAGGACAGTTGCACCCGCTGTAATTCCCCAAATAGTGAGGAACAGGATCTGGAAAATAATCCGAATGGGTGAGTCCGCTGTTTCTCCATAGTAATTACGTACTAAGTGCGGTGATTCCTCTTCAAATAAGGAGCGAGAGTAGATGAAAGCTTCTTTCTTCACGATCGAATCCACTGCGTCGCTTAGATAGTAGTAATTGCCTCCTGTGACCAATGCGATATTGTATAGCAACTCTCCACCGGTCGGTAAGCCGGAATAAAAAATCGTATTGACAGGAATTTGATTATTAATGTCTGACTGGTCGACTCCGGATGCCAAGCGAAGAGTTTGAAGATTGACAGTCGCTTCACCGTCCGCAAAAAGCATCACCAGTCCGGGCCAAGCGCCGGTAGCACCACTACGAACTTGACTAAAAGCTTCCAACAATGCTGCCTCAATATCGGTACCGCCGTCATAAATGATGTCATCCACAATTTTTATCAAAGCATCTCTATCATCTTCGCTTTGCAGTTTTTGATAGCTGCGTATGACATTGATCTCTCCGTTGAATGTGATCAGACCCAGATATTCGCCGACATCCACGCTGTCAATGTATGCCTTGATTCCTTCGATTACTTCTCTTGCAGGATCGTTCCAATTCATGGAATCCGAGGTGTCACACACCAACATTGTCCCTTGAAAAGATGGTGTGGCATCGTCTTTATGGATTCCTGTGATACCATATAGTAATTGGGTCCCCGCGCCGATGACAAAGGAGATGGGTAACATGATCAACAAAGCCTTGAGACACGTCTGTCCAAATTCTTGTTTCCATTTTAAGATGTAGTTGCCGCTATGAATTCCCTCAGATATCATGATTACTGCGCAGCATAGAAAAATTGTAAAGAATAGGTAAATCCCGGCTTGCACGAATTTGGGAAGGAAGAATACATACTTCAAGAGACTCTCCCCTAGGAAGTATGTAATGACTCCTCCTAGCAAGCTTAATAGAAGCATTAGTACGTTCACATTTGATTTTTTGGTCATCTTATTTTCATCTCCTTTTTTTATTTGTATTTTTTATCTGATTTTGTTGTATATCATTCTGATTTTGTCTTATATCATACTCGGGTTTATTATTTAACATTTCAAAACCCGGACCATAACCTACTTCTTTCTTTTCAAACTCTAACCCTTCATTCAAATCGTTCACTGTGTCTATCTTTTCGGGTGGCGTTACTTCACTTAAATCTTCATTTGTGTATGAATCCATAGATTCAGATGTTTCGCTTTTATCGTCCTCAAGGTCTGTCTTTTCAGATGTCGATGTTTTTTCCTCCTCATCGAAACTGTTATCTTGATTCTTTTTTCGA
>JAISHZ010000228.1 GCA_031262285.1 Lachnospiraceae bacterium
GGTTCAGTATGAGCTTTACGGTAACGGCACAGCAAGCTGCCAAACTCAGCATCGGAATGAGTGCGGAATTGGTCAATGCATGGCGATATGATGATGTCACGGCTACGCTCAAATCGATCAAACCGGATCCGAACAATCCGGCGCAACAAAGGATTTTAACCTTTGACATTTCCGGCAGTATCCTAGCAGGGCAAAGTTTGACGCTTTCTGTCGGCGATAAAAGTTCCCAATATGATTTGTTAGTGCCAAACAGTGCGATTCGAGAAGATAACAATGGTAAATTTATTCTCATTGTTAACTCCAAGAATACCCCGATTTCTACGAGGTATATGGCATCACGCGTCGATGTGGAAGTGATCGCAAGCGACGAGACCCAGTCGGCCATTACGGGAGGGTTGTACGGATATGAATATGTCATCACTACTTCGACGCGACCGGTTGAAGCAGGACAGCAAGTCCGCTTAGCTGATAATTAATCGCTATTCACGCTTTATGCACGCTTTTGGCGCGCAGATGGGTACATTTATGAACAATAAGAAACCAATCCAAAAAAGAAAGAAACGTCACATAACACCCTATCCATGGCGTAAATGGTATTTGGCGACCGGTGCGTTTTTTGTGAGTCGTTTTCACGCTTTTTTGTCTCTTTCTTTGAAAAAGAAACTGTTTATGCTTTCTGTCGTATTGTCCTTCCTATTCTTTTTGGGTTTTCAATTTGTGATCTCGTCACTTTCGGGTTCTCTTAGGACGCAACAAGCAGCGCAAAGATGGGATCAAGACAATACAGCTGCGCAAGTCAGCGCGTTCTTTTCGCAAAATAGCGGGGTGAGTGAAGATTCCATAGAGTCTTTTCGACATATGGTTGACGCGGCATTGGTGGAAGCATCTATTTCCGTAGAGTCAGACAATCCAAGTGCCAGACTGTGGGCAGACGCATATAGCGCAAGCGGAGAAGTGACTCTGGTGAGTGAACGAAGCAGCGGAACTTATAAAGCGATCGGGATAGGGGGAGATTTTTTCTTATTTCATCCTTTGCAACTTCTATATGGATCTTACTTTTCGGGAAATGATGAGTGGAAAGATACCTGTGTGATTGATGAAGATGCTGCTTGGCAACTGTTTGGATCTTCGAATATCCACGGTAAGATGGTATGGATCGGCGGTATACCACATACTGTTGTAGGCGTTATCCGACGAGAGAGCGGATCATTAAAAAAAGCCGCGGGACTTACTTCATCTGTTGTATATGTTTCATATCAAACTTTGACGCAATTGGGACGCAGCAATGGGATTAATCACTATGAAATCGTTATGCCCAATCCGGTTGATGGTTTTGCTGCCAATTATCTGAGTGAACAATTCGGAGTAGCAGAAGATCATATGGAAATCGTTGAAAACAATTCTCGATTTCAATTTTTCAAGCGATTGGGCGTGCTTCATACCTTTGCGTCACGTTCGATGAATGGGAAAGCAATTATTTATCCTTATTGGGAAAATATCGCTCGTGGGATGGAAAATATACTGGCTTTATTAACCTTATTCTCGCTGCTTTTCTTGAGTTATCCGCTGATCTGTGTGATCATTTGGGCGTTTCTATGGTGGAGACACAAAAAATGGACGTTGCGAACGCTTTGCAAATTCGTGAAAGAGAAGTTGGAGAGGAAACTGGAACAAGCCAGAATCGCTACAGCAAAATCGCGCCGTTGACGCGCAGACGTGAGTAAGTTTGAAAGTAAGAGAACTTTCAAACGCCTTGATAAATACGCGCGCTGTTGGCGCGCAGACGGGAGCATATTTGAGAATGAGAAGAAAGAAAAATTGGAGAGTTTTATGGGGATTGATTGCGGTGTTTACACTGTTTTTATTCGCTTGCGGCAAAGAAGAAAGCAATGAAACGCAAACGCCACTCCCTAAGAAAGAAAACAATGAGAATCTACTCCTTGCGAAAGAAAGTGTTTTCCAAGTACAAGAATTGGGAATTGATCTTCAAGAAACGATGGAAAACTACGAAGTCCACGCATATATCGCAAAAATTGACTATTTTGATGGTTTGGTGCGGATGTTGGTAAATTACAATGCCTACTACACCGGAGCGGAAGGCGGCGGAGACAGTGGTTTGCGTCCATTAGACACAACAAGAGCCTCGGTCGATAACGAAGAACCGGCTCCGGCTATTGAGATGAATATCAACTATTACAAACTGCTCACTTGCGATGCGAATGGACAAAATATTCAGCTTGTCGAATTAACCAGGGATGTACCGGATCTTGGTGAGTCCAGTTGGGTTAGCGGTTTCACATTTACGCGATCCGGAGATGTGCTTATCTTACGATCCACTAGTCTTGGCGCTGATGAAGACAATATATATAGAGAGCTTACTACGATGATCTGCTATAGCGCAAAGGACGGTAGTATCCTCTGGGAAAAAGAAATCGAAGGAGTGGATCCGACTAGCCAAGAGGAATACTATTATTTATCCTCCTTCGAAACGTTTGACGACGGACAAATTTATATCGAATATGGAGGATCAAAACGGTTTTTATTTTTTTATGATGAAAACGGTGATTTTTCTGAGAAATTAGAACTTGAAGCAGATATGTTTGAAAACCTTTTAAGCTATTTTATTCAAAAAGATGGCACCATCCTACTACTGAGATCAAATAATGATTGGACGAAAACTCATGTCGCAACATATGACATTCATACGAAGGCGTTAAGTGAAGCGATTGAGCTTCCCTTTCAAACGACCAATTATTCGATCTATCTTGCGCCTACGCAACTGGATGCCAGTTTTATGTTAAGCGATTCAACCGGTATCTATACCTACAAAGTGGGAGAGGACGCGCCGGTTCAGCTCATGAACTATATCAATTCTGATTTTCCGGGAAATAATTTACTGCAATTTACATTCCTGGATGAGCACACTTTTGTCGGTTGTTATAATGATCAAGGATACAACCAACAGACGGTAGCTTTCTTTCGCTATGTTGCACCGGAAGATATCCCGGACAAGAGCGTCTTGGTGCTTGGTTTACATGGATATTACGGACGAATAGCGGCGATCGTAAGAGAGTTCAACACAACAAACGAAGAATATCGAGTTGTTGTGAGAGATTATTCACAGTATCAGACCAATGAGGATTATACAGCCGGTTATACACAATTAAATAACGATATTTTAGCCGGTAAAATTCCTGATATCTTTTTACTCAATTCGAACATGACGGGAATCACAGCGCAAAATTATATGAATCAAGATCTTTTCGAAAATTTACGACCTTTTTATGAAAAGGATGAAAGCTTTCAAGGAAAGGAAGTGATTGAAAATATCCTAAATGTGATTTCCGGTGGTGAAGATTGGTATATTTTTGCTCCTGAATTTTCGGTTGAAACGGTAATTGGCAAAAAGTCTCTTGTTGGTAATGCACAGGATTGGTCGATAGATACCTTTTTGTCTATGTATGAGTCGTTAGAAGAAGGACAGCAAATGTTTGCTGAGTTGACGAAAGGGGGGTTCATAAACTATGCGATGCGATTCCTCGGGAATGAGTTCGTAGATCCCAAGACCGGAAAGTGTGACTTCACATCCGAAGAATTCCGTAAACTTTTGACGTTTGCAGCAACCTTGCCGGACACAATTGATTATGAAGAGTTTGACGAATCCTATTATATGGATTATCAGACCCAATATATCAATGAGAACACCCTTTTGATGATCACTTATTTATATTCCGCGAGCGGTATGAAATATACTTTAGGAGAGTTTGGAGAGGAAATTGAGTTTTTGGGATTCCCGGGAAAGGAAGGCGGGGTTTCTCGGTTAATATACGATGAAGGACTTGCAATGTCCTCGAAATCGGCATATCAAGACGGTGCATGGGCATTTATGAAGCTTATTGTTTCCGATAAGATCCTGGAAGAATACAATTATGGCTATTTCTCAATCCGCCGGGATATCTTTGATAAACAATTCAAAGAAGCAATGAGTCGTCCCTATTATATGGAAAACGGTGAAAAAATCGAATATGATGACAAAAAGTATATCAACGACGAAGAAATCATTCTTCCACCGTTGACACAAGCACAAGTCGATCAATTCACATCTTATGTACTTTCTGTTACAAATTTAGATTATGATAATGAAAAGGTTCTTAACATCATCACGGAAGAAAGTGAGGCGTTCTTCGCAGGACAAAAAACAGTGGAAGAGGTAACAGGGATTATCCAGAGTCGTGTACAAGTTTATGTAAATGAAAATATGTAGTGCTATTCACGCGTTCGCCGGGATACACTGCCTTTGAATGTACATCGGCGAACGCGTGACTGTAACAA
>JAISHZ010000249.1 GCA_031262285.1 Lachnospiraceae bacterium
ATGCGGTCAAAACCAAAGAGTTGCACAAGATTGCGCAGGCGGACGTGGATTTTCACGAAACGATCGTCAAAGCGTCGGGTAATCCTAGGCTACTTCAATTAGTCAATCATCTCTCTTTACAGGTCTATCGGTATCGCTATGAGCATATCAAAGAATATGAGCAACACGCGCGCTTGATCCAAGAACATCGCATCATGTATGAGAGTATCGTAAAAAAAGATAAAGAAACAGCCGGAAACGCAGCCAGCAATCATATCGAAAATCAAGAAAATGTGATACGTGAACAAATTCGTTTAGACGCGCAGTATAAAGCGGACAATTTCTGGAAATAACTCTTCCAAAAGGTTACAGATTGGAAGGGATTTAAATGAGTTTAAAAAAGAAAATTGCAGCATGGCTTCGTATTGGATTATGCCTTTGTGCATGTTATGGATGGTGGGGAGTGATTTTCACACAATATACCATGACATCGGATACCTACCGAATCATCTTAGAAGATGGCACTGTACAAGAGAGTGACGATCTGCTAGAATGGCGTTTTGATGATAATATCTACAAAAAAGCTTTAGAGGCAGATCGCAGTCAGATTCGAATCAAGAGTAAACTGTGGGACTTCCTCGAAAGTTTGTTTTCCAAAACATGATTTGAATGCGTAGCATTCGCAAGGAGTCGCGGGAGGTGCCACGCAAATGCGCGGAGTACTTCGTTGGTATCAAGCTTTTGACATTCAAACCAATTTATATAAGTAGGAAGGATGGACGAACGCAGCATGGGTGTGGAAAACGCATACGCGGATCGCGCGGACGCGGCAATCGGCGTTTTTGATTCAGGGGTTGGCGGACTCACAGTCGCCAGAGAAATCATGCGGCAAATCCCCAACGAAAAAGTCATTTACTTTGGAGATACTGCTCGTGTACCCTACGGAAACAAATCAAAAGAAACCGTTACCAAGTATTCCAGACAGATCGTACGCTTTTTATCAAGTCACCATGTCAAAACCATCGTGGTGGCATGCAATACAGCGAGCGCTTGTGCCTTGGAGGTGTTGGAAGAAGAATGTGACATCCCGCTGATTGGGGTCGTCAAACCCGGTGCGCGGGCTGCACTAGAAGCGACCAGAAACGGCCGAATCGGGGTAATTGGTACGCTGGCGACCATACATAGCGCGATTTACCCCCAATACATAGCTACGATGCGAGATGGCATCTCCATCTACCAAAAAGCTTGTCCGCTACTGGTACCCTTGGTGGAAGAAGGTCTCTTAAAAGATCCCGTCACGGATGAAATCGCCAGACGATACTTAGAGGAACTCATCGACCGCGACATCGATACCTTAATCCTAGGATGTACCCATTATCCGCTCATCCGCACAACGCTCTGCGAACTGTTGGGTAAGAATGTTACCGTGATCAATCCGGCGTATGAGACAGCACAGTCGTTACGCCAAATGCTTGGAGACGCCGATTTGCTGCGAAAGAAGAAACCGGCGCTTGGCGATACCCAGTATCAATTTTATGTGAGTGATATGGCGGAAAAGTTCCAAAACTTTGCCAATTCCATCATAAAATATGGTATTCTATCGGCGAAGGCGGTTGATATCGAGGAGTATTAGATAAACCTATTTCTTTGGCTTCGCACCGGCTTTTTCCTGCGCTTTTTCCATTGCGCGACGCCAAACACCTTTTTTCTTTTGCGGTGGGGTTTCTACGCGACCATGTAAACCCTTGACGCTAAGGACATAAAGACCGCTGACCACAGCCTTGACCTCTTTTTTGATTGGTACAGAATCAAATATTTTTTCCTCGCATATCAACGTCATGATCTGAGGACCGACTTTGGCTTTGATAAACGGCAATTTCGATCGACGAGCCAATTTTGACGTTTGCGCGATAACGGACTGTGGGAGACCGGAATCTTTGATCGCCATCCGTTTTTTGTCGATGATGAGCATAGAAATGTTCTGCTTATTCGCTTCTAGCATTTCCTTTTGTTCTGCTTGCTTCTTTTGAGCCTTTTTGCCCAAGAAGTAGAGTACGACACCGGCGATAATCATAAGAGCGAAAATAATCAGTAAGACGATGAGCCAAGGCTTCATAGGGGAACCTCCTGCAAAAGTTTGTACAACCGTATTTTGTTCCTATCATAGCATGTTTGTTTTCATATACGCAATACCATCACATAGATTCGTTTAATTAGGAGAGTTGAATGACACTAGTAATCGACGGCACAAAAACAGTGTTTCTATTTATACTAGGACATATTTTTGTGTTCAACTTCATATTCGCTGTAATCATTATCTTTTTCCAGCGCAAGGAACCCAAAAGCGTTTGGGCATGGCTTCTATTGCTTTATTTCATTCCGATTTTAGGTTTCTTATTCTATTTACTGGCCGGCGCAGATATGTATAAGCGTAGAATGTTTCGGATCAAAGAAGTCGAAGGGTTCCTGAGCGAGCAGGTCAGACGGGAAGAGGCACGGATTCAGAGCTTAGAGGCAGCCAAGGAGTTGCAA
>JAISHZ010000285.1 GCA_031262285.1 Lachnospiraceae bacterium
CAAGGGTATGTCCGTCATGGCTGCGGGAGCTAGGCAGGCCGGTGCTTGTATGTGGTCGGGTATGGGTAGCGAAGCCGAACTGGAGGAAATCACCCAAACCGGCGCGAAAACCATCAAAATCATCAAACCCTACGCTGATCGCGACAAAGTCCATCGCAAAATTGAGCACGCCAAAAGTCTGGGCGTACTCGCAGTTGGGATGGATGTAGATCATCAGTTCGCCGGTAATGGTGGATATGACAATGTCTTTGGGGATGAAATGCGCCCTGTATCAGCGAAAGAACTGCGTGATTTGGTTGAAGCTGCGAAGATCCCCTTTGTCGTAAAAGGAGTATTAAGCGGGATTGACGCCTGCAAATGTCAAGAAGCCGGCGTGGCAGGCATCGTAGTTTCCCACCACCACGGCATCATGCCGTATGCTGTACCCCCGCTGCGCATGTTACCGGAAATCCGTCGCATCGTAGGCAAAGACTTCCCCGTCTTTCTAGATTGCGGGATCGAAAGCGGCGCGGATGTCTATAAAGCACTTGCGCTTGGTGCCGATGCGGTTTGTGTCGGGCGCGCCCTCATGGATACACTAAAGGACGATGGCGCGGCGGGTGTTGCGCGAAAGATAACGCAAATGAACGACGAACTAAAAGGCTTTATGGCACGCACGGCGGTGCATAACTTGGCTGCTATGGATGCGGGTGTGATTGTTCACATGAATAAATGATTAATGTCAGACGGAGGTTGGTAAATGCAGGAACTTTTTATAACAAGTATTCACATTAATAAAGTGCGTCACCTCGTGAATATCGACATAGCGCTCTCTGAAAATGAACGGAAGCATTTAATACTGACAGGTAAGAATGGAAGCGGAAAAACGAGCTTGTTAGAGAAAATGAAGGAATATGTTTTATCAGCCCAAGGAGAGATAATCCCACTACAAAAATACGAAAGCAAAGATACATTATATTTAAAGATATCTAGAAATGATCGAATAAAGCCATCGACAAAAGATGTAACCCTTACGTATTCAAGCGAGGGAGATTCTGGTCTGGCATTACAGTTCTCCAATGATCTTGGTGATTATAATGATTACCTGTTTGTTTATATTTCTACTAAACGAACGGAGTTAAACAGACCTGAAAATGGTATTGAGCGAATTACTATTGAAGATCGAAATAGGATAGACAATAACGTCAGTAAGGATTTCATTAAATACATTCTAAACCTTGATTATCAACGAAACGGAGCAATCGCGGATGACAATACAATTTTAATCGGCAAACTAAATGCATGGTTCAACAATTTCCAAGATGCTCTCAGAGAAATTTATGATAGCCCAGAATTAACACTACAATATGACAGAAGAAACCTCGTCATAAATGTGGAAATGCCGGGACGCGATCGATTTGGTCTCCATGAACAATCTGACGGATATTCCGCATTTCTAGACATCCTTATGGAGCTGTTAATGCGAATGGAAAACGAAGATGGAGTAGTTGACTATACACAATCAGCTATCGTGTTGATTGATGAAATCGAAACTCATCTGCACGTTGAGTTACAAAAACGCGCCTTACCATTCCTTACAAAGATGTTTCCCAATGCGCAATTTATTGTAGCGACCCATTCACCTTTTGTGATCTCGTCCATACCAAACGCAGTCGTATACGATTTGGAAACTAACAGGAAACTTGGAGATGACTTGACGCAATATAGCTACTCTGATATTGTAGAAGGTTATTTTGATGTCAGTGAATGCTCTGCCGACTTACAATCAGATTTTGACAGGTATGTAGAACTGCGTAACAAGTCGTCTCGTACCAGAGAAGAAAATTTTGAAACCTGCAAACTCTTTGATCGTCTAAGTAAAATTCCCGGAACTTCGCCCCTTAGTACAGCCTTTTACAAGTTTGAAAGGGAACGTAATAATGGTAAAACTAAATAAAACACCCCTATTAGACAAGATTAAATCCCACGAAGATTGGAGGCAACATACCCCCATTCGAGCACTCCTAGAAAAGGATTGCATGGGTAAATGCTATATCTGCGAAGAAAAACCCAAAGACGTATCAACACTAACCGTTGATCATGTAGTATCCCGACAATACAACGCTGCGCTTACCTATAACTGGGACAACCTACTATTGGCTTGCCACCACTGTAACCAAAACGTTAAAGGCGGTAAATACAATAAAATCATTAATCCTACAGTCATTGATCCGGAATGTCTTTTTGATTTTGGAATGACTTATGACCTAAGAAACGTAGATATCGAAACAAATGCAAGCGATGAAGAAGTCCTTGAGACCAAGCAGCTACTTGATGAAGTATATAAAAACCCTATGCTAACTCAAAAACTATCAGCATCAATAAAAAAATTGATACGATTCATGCCGAACGCCATTTCCGGCGAAGACTGGGCACTTGATTACATAAGGAACGAGATCAATCGCTCCTCGAAATTTGCCGCTTTCAAACGTAAGATCATCCGAGATGACCCTAATTTATCCGAACAACTCGCCGAAGCACTAACTTAAACTTAACGCTCCTTGTTCTTATTACTAATATCAATCTGGATATTTATAATGAATCAAAATTTTATTTCATATAATCTAATGGTTTCACTTTTGGTGTTTAGAGCATATTCAATCCCGACAATTGTATTGGCTGTAACATCGTTCGTTACTGTGAATGCCTTGGGAACTTTGTAAGCGTCAA
>JAISHZ010000289.1 GCA_031262285.1 Lachnospiraceae bacterium
ATATCCATAGATCCGCAGACTTTCTCAACGACGACGGTCTGATCTTCCATACCGGCATTCCAAAGAATCAAATTATTACGCATGAAATCTTTATTTTCAGACAAATCGCGTCCAGCCAACTCTTCGTATTGTTCTTCGGTGATCGCATAGGGATAGTGATCCGCGCTTAAACAAATGACAGTGTTATCCAATTTCCCGGCAAGCTCCAATTGCTCTAAAAGATATTCCAGAGCCTTGTCCAACTCGATATGACACGCGATGTAAGCTTGCGCATTCTCTGACAAGGGGAGGTTTGCAACAGCTTCTTGATTTTTGCGTGACATGGCGTTCCCGCCGAAGTTATAGTTCATATGTCCCGATACGGTCATGTAGTATACATGAAATCGATCCTGTTGCATATATTCCGGAATCGTACCTTGCATCATTTCCAGATCGGAAGCCGGCCATTCCTTGGGATGCTCCATGGGAAAGATAGACTGCCCCCATTCCTCTGCATTCAAGTTGCCCAATGTCGCTGCTTTGAAGGTATAACCCAAATTGTTGTGTGTAATATTTCTTTGATAATAAGACAAGCTATTATTGTGATACGCCATACTCGAGACACCCTCTAGTGCAAAATAGCGAGGCAAGGTGTATGCCATATCATTGGAACCACTCTTTCTCATGCTGAATTGCCCATCGGGTATCAAACCGGTACAATTAATATATTCCCCATCGCTGGTACTCGTTTGCCAGAGGGGGACATAGAAATTGGGGAATACAAAGCCGCTATGCGTCAGCCGATACAAAGTCGGTGTCAGATCTTCTCGTACAGCATAAGGAGAAAAACCCTCTGCAGTAATATAAATCAAATTGTATCCTTCAAAGATTCCCGTATATTCATTTCGATTGGTTGGTCTAAGATCACGAATATAATTCGCAAGCCATGTCTCATCGTCAGATTCTGACAGCTCAAGTAATTGATCAAACAAAATAGGCAAAACATTGGGGGATGTATCCGGTTGCTGCGCTACCGGTTCTGCACTAGGATCCGTCGCCGGTGGTTCTTCCGATTCGGGTTCCACAGATGAATGGATCGGTTCGACTTGTGCAATAATTGGTGGTACACCGGGATTTTCGGTCATCGCCTCCTTGAGATTCTCATAGGTTCTACCGATCAAAAGAGCAGTGTCTCTTTGAGCCAAAGTCAGAACGCCCATATCTTCGGCTATCGTAAGGGGATCAAAAAATTCATGATATTCTTCATAGTATTCTTGACTTGTCATTTTTCCGCCAAGTATGATCCCGATAGAAAGTAGTATGCCACCTAATGCCAAAAATAGAGACATCAATTTTTCGAATCCACCAAAACGAGGTAAGATCCATACCTTTTTGCGGAAAAGAACTGCCAAAATGATCATCGGTAAAGCTTGAAGCAACAAAAAAGGAGAAGTAATCCCAACGCCCACCAATGCTTCGCGCCAGTAATTGGTCAAGGCATCTTGTCCACCTTGGATGGTTGCTTCCCACAAAAGAGGCTGCTTAAAAATATTCATGTAGACCATCTGAGCGGCAAACAAAATAAAAATCGGCACAAGTGTCAAATACAAACAACGCTTTTTCCATTTTTTTGGAACACTACCGATCAACAGTGCGATCAATCCCGAAACAATCAATATAAAAGGGATGGTCAATACCGGCGTTCCGATCGTAATACCGAAACAGCCGAGATGATAGATAATTTCCATATAAAGCAGAATACCTGCCAGAACGCCCCACAATAATAACATAATTCTCCTCGCCTTGATCAGACACGTATTGTTTTGCATCTCAAAAAAGACATTTGTGTGGTAGCGGATAGTCTATTCAGATTTTGATTTTGATTGAAAGAAAAAGCTTGCCAAATAGCCGAATATCAGTGCTGCGGATGTGCCGACAGCGCCGGCTTTCAAACCTCCCGCAAAGAGACCAAGAACACCTTGTTCGTCTACCGCTTCTTTGACTCCTCGCATCAAAACATTCCCAAATCCCAACAGAGGAACGCTTGCACCCGCACCAGCGAAATCCAAGAATGGCTCATACAACTCAAAGAGTCCCAAAAAAGCGCCGACCACGACCAGTAACACCATGATCCTACCCGGCATCATTTTCGTTTTTTCCATTAAGATCTGAACGATCACGCAGATCAAACCACCGACTACAAATGCTTTTACATAGTCCATACACAGACTCCCTTCTTTCACTTGCGGATAATACATCAGTGTGAATATTCATGCACACACGGAATGTTGCAAAGATGAGCGTAACAAAGGTAGTCTGTGTTAAAGTGTAAGAATTTATACTGTGTTGTTACGATTCAAAGCTTATTTGATAAAAGCAATTGCTTCGACTTCACATAGAACATTTTTCGGCAGAGTCTTCACTGCAACACAACTCCGTGCCGGTTTCTGCGTGAAAGAAGCTGCATAAATCTCATTAAACGCAGCGAAATCACCCATGTCCGCCAAGAAGCAGGTAGTCTTCACGACATCCGAAAAATCAACTCCTGCCGCGTTTAGGATGGCGCCCAGATTGTGCATG
This sequence comes from Lachnospiraceae bacterium, assembly GCA_031262285.1. The sequence goes on from JAISHZ010000289.1 coordinate 2,560, forward strand.
ACTTGTTTCGTCTGCCCCTCGATGGTGTGATCGCTGACAAGACCGGTGGAGGGATCGAGTGCAATTTGCCCTGATGTAAAGAGGAAATTGCCCGCTTGAACCGCTTGTGAATACGGACCGATCGCTCCAGGTGCGTTTTGTGTCTCTATTTTCTTCATATTGCTCCTGTCTGCGCGCCAAAGGCGCGCGTACCAATCAAGGTGTTTGAAAGTTCCCTAACTTTCAAACTGCTCCTATCTGCTTATTTGTTCAAGCTTTCTATATTAAACGTCATTTTACAAGATGGGGAATTACTTTGCAAGGGGTTCACGCATTTTTGTATGATTCAACGTAGTTATAATCAACTTGCTTGTTTGTTTTATGTATGTTAGACTTACCGGAAAGGGTTGGAACCCTGATGATAATCAATAAGTAGTGTTTATGCTTCAACTGGTAAGCAAGGAGGAATGGAAATGAGTGAGATTGCTTCAAAAATGGCAAAACTGGGATTTGGATTTATGCGACTTCCGCAAAAAGACGGTGTAATTGATTTGCCGCGATTATGTAATATGGTAGACGACTATATGTCTGCTGGATTTAACTACTTCGATACTGCTTATGTATATCATGGCGGAAAATCTGAAGTGGCGATCGCTGAGGCAGTGGTTGCTCGTTACCCAAGAGAAGATTTTATGGTTGCTGACAAATTACCTGCTTGGGAACTCAAGAAACCGGAAGACAACGACAGAATCTTTGAAGAACAATTACGTCGTACGAATTTGGAGTATTTTGACTTTTACCTTCTACATAGCGTAGAAGATGGCAGTAACTATGCTATCTATGAAAAGTACGGCAGTTTCGAGTGGGCGATGAAAAAGAAAGAAGAAGGAAAAATCAAACACTTTGGATTTTCTTTCCATGGTTCACCGGAATTGTTAGAAAAAGTATTGGATAAACATCCGGAAGTAGAATTTGTTCAGATTCAACTCAATTATTTGGATTGGAACAACCAAGTCGTTCAGTCAGGGAAACTCTATGAGATCCTCAAGAGAAAGAATGTACCCATGATCGTCATGGAGCCAGTCAAAGGCGGAATGTTAGCCAATTTGGAGCCCGAACTGGAAGCAGCGATGAAGGCTGTACGACCGGATGCGTCTGTAGCATCATGGGCAGTACGTTTCGTCGGCTCCTTAGAAGGCGTGATGACTGTACTGAGCGGTATGTCGGATGAAGAGCAAGTATCTGATAATGTCCGTACCTTCACGAATTTTGAGCCACTGACAGAGGATGAATACCAAGTGCTCAATACGGTAGTCAGCAAGATGCTCAATATGCCGCTCGTCGCATGTACAGCCTGCCGCTACTGCATTGATGGCGATGATAGCTGTCCGAAAAAGATCAAGATCCCGGATGTATTCCGCGCTTTAAACACGGTCAGAATGTACCCGGGAGATTTTAGATCACGTATGTTCTACAATTCGATGGTATCCACCTCCGGTAGAGCCAAAGAATGTATTTCTTGCCGTCGATGCGAACGTGTTTGCCCGCAGCACCTTGAAATCGTCGAATTACTCAAAGAAGCAGCCGGTCATTTAGATAAAGAATAGCAAGCCTACGCAGTAAATAAATGCTAGATTGGAAGTTAGAAAGTAAGAGAACTTTCAAACGATTTGATTGATACGCGTGCCGTTGGCACGCAGACGGGAATAAATGTGAATGTATACTTTTGAAGGGCGGATTCGCTACAGTGAGTGCACAAGTGATGAGTGTTTAAGTTTTTCATCATTACTGGATTATTTTCAGGATTGCTCCACCTTCCAGTCAGAAGATCTGGGGGTGGGCATCCGTTTCTTAAAAGAAAGAAATCTCATCTGGGTATTGGCTTCTTGGCAGATCGAAGTGATACGAATGCCTCATCTGTTGGAAGAAGTCGTCATCGGGACATTTCCGTATGAATTCAAAGGATTTTTGGGTACAAGAAACTTTTGTATGATGACGAAAAACAAAGAATACTTGGCAAAAGCCAATTCTATTTGGAGTTTGGTGGATCTCAAAACGCAAAAACCCATTGCGGCTCCCTCGTATTTATTGGAAAAGTATGTATTAGAACCTAAGCTCTCAATGACCTATCTACCACGCAAGATTATTTTGCCTCCCAACGAAACACTTGAAGAACCCATTGTAATTAAAAAACATCATTTAGACAGCAACAACCACGTCAATAATGGGCAATATATCAATATGGCTTTGGAATACCTACCGGATGGATACCAATTTGGTACTATGCGCGCAGAGTACCGCAAACAAGCATGGTTGCAGGATGTTCTATACCCCTGTCATGCACAAGAGGAAAATCGCTTTATCGTTTCTTTGCGAAATGAAGAGGGAATTGCCTTTTGCAATGTGGAATTTCGAAGGGAAGTCAACCTTACACAAATGGATGCAACAATATGATCAAACTGGGTGAAGTGCAGGAACTTGAAATCGTCAAGGTAGTGGAATTCGGTGTGTATCTGGCGAAGCCGGGTGCAGATACGAAGATGAAAGTCTTGTTGCCTAAGAAACAAGTTCCTCCGGAGCTTACTCTCGGTGATTCGATAGAAGTTTTTGTTTACCGAGATTCCGATGATCGTTTAATAGCCACTGTGAGGCGCCCATTTCTATTACTTGGGCAGGTGGCAGTTCTTCGCGTGGTTGAAGTAGGACGGATTGGCGCTTTTTTAGATTGGGGATTGGAGAAAGATCTCTTGCTCCCTTTTCGCGAACAGACCAAGCGATTACACAAAGAAGAACGTATCCTGTGTGCGCTTTATATTGACAAAAGTGAACGACTATGTGCCACGATGAATGTTTACCCCTATTTGCGGCAAGATAGCCCTTATCAGAAGGGCGACCAAGTAACCGGTTTGATTTATGAGACCAGTGAAGAATTTGGTGCATTTGTGGCAGTTGATCACATATATTCAGCATTAATCCCACGACAGGAATGTTATGGAAGAGTGGTAATCGGTGAAGAGATCAATGCACGCGTGAGTTTCGTCAAAGAAGACGGAAAGCTCAATTTAAGTATTCGAGACAAAGCATACCTACAGATGAAAAAAGACACCGATACGATCCTCACTATGTTGGCTCAAAGAGAAGGGCGATTTCCATTTACGGACAGAGCGCCTGCAGAATTGATTTCTAAAGAAACCGGCATGAGCAGAAAAGAATTTAAGCGAGCGATCGGCGCTCTATTAAAATCAAGGCAAGTAGAAATCACCCAAGATGCCATTTGTTTACGTAATCAGACACAACACGAAACAGCGCCCTAACAGGTACTGTATCACGCTATTCCAATCTATGAAAACTACCATACGATGTTATTACATACAATTAAGTAAGTGATAGTCATACGAAAAGTATATTGTGTTACTCGATTAGCGCATTAGATTTGGAATACGTAACTTGAGCGTAGCCTTAGGTTCGGAATACATGACTAGAGAACCACTGAAATGTGGTCGATATAAGAAATGAGGTTACCCTCAAAAAAGGAGCTGCCAAGTTTGAAAGTTAGTGAACTTTCAAACGCCTTGATTAGTACGCGCGCCATTGGCGCGCAGACGGGAGCAAGTTTGAAAGTAAGGAAACTTTTAAACGCCTTGATTAGACGTGCGCCGCTGGCGCACAGACGGGAGCAAATATGAATATTGGAGCTCTTTCTTCACCCGGTTCTGTGTCGCTTCCAGGTGATGTCGGTATGGCAGTTATGGCAAAAGCACTGGAGTCGTCACAAACAATGGGGCAGGGGATGGTGGAGATGTTGGATGCAGCCGCAATGGAACTGAGCGTGAATCCTGACATAGGTTCTATGTTGGATATTCGAGTATAATTCTCACCCGAATCACAATACCACCCTGTCACAAAGAACCAAAAACACACCGTACTTTATATCGCGGTGTGTTTTTGGTTACAATTCACGCGTTCGCCGATCTACGCTTAACGCTTATCAATGCACAGAACCGAACAGAGTAGGGGACAGTTGTGGGTGTTATACGTTCTGTGGAGATGAGACCAAGTGAAAATGAGCGCTTGCTTGTGCGCTCATTTTTGCTGCTCGGGCTAATCGGAACGCCCAGAGAGTCTAACACCAAAAACTGTCCCCTACTCTGTGCGGTTCGTCCGGGATACATTGCTTTTAACGT